>CAZWME010000368.1:0-5662 GCA_964634515.1 uncultured Pirellulales bacterium
TTTAAGCTCAGACGAACCGCATGATATGGATGTTGCTGTATTTCAGGATAGTGATGAAAAATACCTTCCGCTTGCGCTGAAGTATCGTAGGAAAACCCGAGCCATTGCCCATAAGATACCTTTGGATATTCTTCCGTTGAAAGCCGGGGTATATGGTGAGGTCTTCATGGACGAAATCGAACAGGGAGAGGTTATCTATGAAAGACGAAACTAAAAAGTGGCTTGAGTACGCCGATGAGAACCTTCGCTCAGCCAAATTGCTTCTTAACAGCGAGCTTTATAATCCCTGTTTGCAAAACGTCCAGCAAGCCGTTGAAAAGATGCTTAAAGCTTTATTGTTGGAATCAGCGAAAATATTAAAAAAAACACATAGTATAAACGAATTGGTAAGTATTCTTGCGGAAAAAGGCTTGAATGTAGATATAACGGAAGATGATTGCGACTTGCTCGATTCAATATATCTTCCTTCAAAGTATCCTCTTGGTGGTGTCATGCCTGATTTTGAACCGGACCTGCAAACCTGCAACAAATGTGTAGCGTTAGCTGAGCATGTATGGGACTCTGTTACAAACCTTTTGCCTTAAGGACTAGTGAGAATTTGGAAAACATTTGTATTATAGGAGGCAATTTTGAAAAGCAACTTTTCAGGTAGGTTTATAGTACTTGACGGGCCGGACGGCTGCGGGAAAAGTACGCAGACACAACTTTTAGTCGAGTGGATTAAAAAACAGGATGTCCCAACGGTAAGTTTTCGCGACCCCGGTGACACCGATATCGGAGAGAAGATTCGACAAATCCTGTTAAGCCCCGAACATGATGCAATGGATACGCGTACGGAGCTGTTGTTATATATGGCGGCAAGGGCACAGCTTTGGGCGGAAAGGATCGCACCTGCATTGGAAGCAAATCAGTGTGTCGTCCTTGACAGATGGCTATCGAGCACGTGTGCTTATCAGGGCTGCGCCGGCGGGTTTGGAATGGAGAAAGTAATAAAAATTGCGACAGATTGTCTGGAAAGAGTATGGCCGGATTTGACTATTATTCTCGACGTCGATTTGAAGACCGCTTCGCAACGTCTTGATAGGCAGCTCGACAGGATAGAGCAAAAGGGTGACGGTTATCACCAGCGTGTCCGCGAGGGATTTTTACAATTGGCCAAACAGCAGGAGAACTTCTTGGTAGTCGATGCGTCCGTTGATATTGAAACAGTGCATAAAAAGATATTGCAGCTTATCTCAGAAACGATTTTTATATAGATGTCAATCAAAGAGATTTTTTGTCAGGACAAAGCAGTAGATATTTTGCAAAGGGCGTTTGCCTCGGGCAAATGGGCCCATGCTTATATATTTTCAGGCCCTGAAGGTGTCGGCAAATTCAAAACCGCGCGGGAATGGGCCAAATTACTCCTTTGCCAGAAACCCGTTACTGAAAATGATTTCTCCGACAGTTGCGGCTCATGCCGGGCCTGTCAACTTTTCGAGGCGGACTCACATCCGGACTTCAATCACATCTATAAGGAATTGCTCGAATTCACGAAAGACGGCAAGAGCAAAGCTCCACCCGTTGATTTGCCGATAGATGTTATTCGAGAGTTTCTTGTTGAGAAGGTCTCGAACAAACCGACGCTTTCAGAAAGAAAGGTTTTTGTAATCAGCGAAGCCGAAAGGCTCAACAATTCCTCACAAAATTGTTTGTTGAAAGTTTTGGAAGAGCCGCCGGACTATTGCTCTATTATTCTGCTCTGCAGCCGTTTTGAGAAACTTTTGCAGACAACAAAATCAAGGTCTCAGATACTGAGATTCGGAGCGATTGACGAAGAGCAGATAATCGAAAAATTGCAGCAGACAGGCCTCGAAGAAACGCAGGCACGATATTTCGCTCGTCTGGCTCAGGGCAGTTTAGGCTCAGCATACCAGTGGGCACAACTCGAACTGGCCGAAGCAAAACTTTACGAAACCAAAAAGAAGCTGATAAGCTCCTTAGCCAGCTACGAAATTGCCGATGCCCTGAGCCTGGCTGAGAAATCCCTTAACAAAAACAAACAAATCGCCGCCGCCTGGGGCGAACTTGATAAGACCATCAGCAAAAAAGACATCAACCGAAGAGCTGCAAAGACTATCGTGAAAATAATCATATCCGCTCTTTATGACGTGATGAACCTAACTGTTATGCCCAAAAAAGAAGCTATCAATTTCGACCAAAAAGAGGAAATCCAGAAGCTGGCCGGCCGCTTTGATGCCGAATTGGCCGCGGAAAAAATATCCGACTGCTACAAGATGCTGCTCTGGATAGACTCCAGTGTCAATGAAAAGCTTATTTTCGAACATCTATTGTTAAATCTGGCCGAGTCTGATAGAATAGGCGTTTAACATTAACACAGCTTAAAAGATATTATCAATCGGGGTAACCTGAATGCCAAAAACTATAGAAAAAAGACCCAGACAGACCAAAAATAAAAGATATATGCTGGTTCGCTATGGTCGAATGAACGCACTCGGCTTCTTCGAGCACCATGAAACAAAAATATCCAAGATCAAGCCCCGTGTCGTAATAAAAACCGACAGAGGCCTGGAATTGGGCTACCTCGTTGGGCAGCTTACGGCCTACAAGGGCGGGCAATTTAAATTAAGCGATGAACAAATATCAGATTATTACGATGACAGCGGTATAGATTTTGCACCCGACCATGTTGGCAAATTCATCCGTTATGCAAGCAGCGCTGATGTAAGCGAAGAACGTCATCTGCGAAAAATTGCACAAGAAGAAA
The DNA here is from genome assembly GCA_964634515.1 of uncultured Pirellulales bacterium. Classification (GTDB taxonomy): domain Bacteria; phylum Planctomycetota; class Phycisphaerae; order Sedimentisphaerales; family Anaerobacaceae; genus NIOZ-UU13. The sequence goes on from CAZWME010000368.1 coordinate 2,768, forward strand.
TGGAATGCTGCAGACACTTCGTAAAAGAGATGGGGCTTCCGATGAAAATAGTCGATGTAGAGCACGTATTCGGCGGGGAACGCATCATCTTCTACTTTATGTCCGATGGACGAGTGGATTTTCGTGAATTAGTAAAAAAAGTCGCCCAGGAATACCAGACAAGAATCGAAATGCGTCAAATCGGCTCGCGTGATGAGGCCAAACTGCTCGGCGATGTGGAAAGCTGCGGGCAACAATGCTGCTGCCAAAGATTTCTTAAACTCTTAAAACCGGTCAATATGCGAATGGCCAAAATGCAAAAGGCAACACTCGATCCGGCTAAAATCTCCGGCTACTGCGGCAGATTGAAGTGCTGCCTGAGGTATGAAGACGAAACATACACCGAGCAAAAAAAACGACTGCCAAAAAAAAATACCAAAGTAAAGACAAAACAGGGGCAGGGTAAAGTCAGAGATACCCATATACTGACACAGCTTGTTGTAGTTGAATACGAAAGCGGAGAAAAGGTCGCTGTCCCGGTCGAAGAGATTGAGATTATTCCCGCCTCTGAAACAACAAAGAAAAAACAGGACAACGCCCCAAAAAACAACAAGCAAGACAACAAGAAAACCAAAAAGGAATGATCTTCAGGGAAGGAATATGCCTCGTAAAATCGTCGTAACATCCGCGTTGCCTTATGCAAACGGCCCGATACATATAGGGCATTTAGTAGAATATCTACAGACCGATATCTGGGTGCGTTTTCAGAAGATGTGCGGCAACGAGTGTTTATACTTTTGTGCCGATGACACTCACGGCACGCCTATTATGATAAGTGCCCGAGCCGCCGGCATAAGCCCTGAACAACTAATCGAGGAAATGCACAAAGAGCACAAAGCGGATTTTGACGATTTTTATATCGAATTCGATAATTATTACTCGACCCACTCATCTGAAAATAAATATTTCAGCGAGCTTATCTTCAGCCGTCTGAACAAGGCCGGCTCAATCGTTAGCCGACAAGTGGAGCAGACCTATTGTGAAAACTGCAAGATGTCGCTTCCGGACAGATTTGTCCGCGGCACCTGCCCGAAATGCAAAGCCGAGAACCAATACGGTGATTCCTGTGAAGTTTGCAGCACGACATATCAACCGGCAGATATGATAAATCCCTATTGTTCAACCTGCGGGGCAACACCCGTCCTGAAAAAATCTGATCATTATTTTTTCAAACTCGCCGATTACGAGCAGCGACTCAAAGACCTTATCACCTCGGGACATATACAACAATCGGTGGCAAATAAGCTTGATGAATGGTTCAGTACCGGCCTGAAGGACTGGGACATATCCCGCGACGGTCCATATTTCGGATTCAAAATACCCGGAGAAGAAAACAAATTTTTCTATGTCTGGCTGGATGCACCTATCGGATATATGGCTTCAGCTAAAAACTACTGCGATAACAACAACCTCGATTTTGACAAAATCTGGCCGGGCACCAGCCCTGTGGGGGAAAGCGGCAATGAATACGAGCTTTACCATTTCATCGGTAAAGATATTATGTATTTTCATTCATTGTTTTTCCCGGCCATGCTGATGGGTTCCGGATTTCGAACCGCCAACAAAATCTTCGTCCACGGCTTTTTGACCGTGAACGGCGAAAAAATGAGCAAATCCCGCGGAACGTTCATTAAGGCAAGCACCTACGTAAAGCACCTGAGCCCAGAATATCTGAGATACTATTATGCAAGCAAACTGACGGACAGTATAGATGATATAGATTTGAAAGTTGAAGATTTCATAAATAAAATCAATTCCGATATGGTGGGCAAATTCGCAAATCTGGCTTCGCGATCGGGACCGATGCTATTGAAGAACTTCGGGGGTCAGCTCGGGACACTAGATCAAAAGGGACGTATGCTATTTGTTAGTCTCGCGGCATCAAAAGACAAAATAATCTGGGGTTATGAGAATCTCAAGTATGCTGGCGTAGTTCGAGAAATCAGTGCATTGGCTGCCAGCACAAATAAATATATCGAGGCACAGGAGCCTTGGACTACTGTCAAGACCGAGCCCGGAAGAGCCCTGAGCACCTTGACAGCAGTCATCAATGCTGTGAAGATACTGACGATATACCTCAAACCCATTATGCCAAAATATGCTGAGAAGGTTGAAAAATTTCTTAATGTAGATAAATTGAGTTTCGAAGATATCGGGACGGTACTGGAGAATCACAAGATAAACAAATTCAAACGATTGGTTGAAAGAATTGATGAAAAACAGGTGAATGCGATGATAGAAGAAAGTAAGGAAAGCTCGGGCCATGTGGAAAGCCAAACTCAAAGTCCACAGCAGACAACGGCAGAATCTACAGAGCCGTTTAAACCGGAATGCACAATCGAAGATTTCGCAAAGATTGACCTGCGAATCGCAAAAGTAATAAAGGCAGAGGCTGTCGAAGGCGCCGACAAATTACTTCGTCTGGAACTGGATGTAGGCGGGCCGGAAAAAACCGTCTTCGCCGGCATAGCCACCGCTTATAAGCCGGAGGAACTGACCGGCAAAATCGTAGTTTGTCTGGCCAATCTTAAGCCCAGAAAGATGAGGTTCGGGCTGTCCGAAGGTATGATTCTGGCGGCAGGCACCGGCGGAAAAGATATATTCATGCTATCAGTTGACACCGGTGCAAAACCCGGACAAGAAGTACACTAACATCATTTATACCGGCGTGCGAAAGTTCAGAAATATTCGACATCAAGCGTATGAGGTAATTTTTCCAGAGGACAGCCGGCACATCTTGCTTTTGGCCTGCAGAATTCTTTGCCCACTCTTACCAGCAATGCATGGAACTCATTGAAAAGCTGAGTATCAGCCGGTAGAGACGACTCAAACAATTCTTTTAGCTGTTCGTAATCA
>CAZWME010000369.1:0-5662 GCA_964634515.1 uncultured Pirellulales bacterium
CCGCCTGCGGTGCGACGAATCTGCTGATGGGCGGAACAGGTAACCAGAAGCTCTTCAAGTTATACTATAAAGCCATTGCCGAGTGCTGCGATTATGCCCAGGAAAAAGGTTTAGGTATCAGCATCAAGCCGCATGGAGGGCTTAATGCGACCGGGCCGCAGTGCCGTAAGACGATTGAAATGGTCGGCCACAGGAATTTTGGTATATGGTACGACCCGGGTAATATCTATTATTACTCTAATGGAGAACGCGACCCTGTTGATGATGCCCCCACCGTGGACGGGCTTGTGGTCGGTATGTGTATCAAGGATTACAAGCACCCGAAGAATGTAGCGATAACACCGGGAACGGGGCAGGTGGACTTTCCTGCGGTTTTCGCACGCCTTAAAAAAGGAGGTTTCACGCGCGGCCCGCTAATCATTGAATGTCTTGACCCGGGAGATACCGAGCAATCAGTTGTCCAGGCCAGAAAAACAAGATTGTTCCTGGAAGAGCTGACCGGTCAGAAGACTTCCTCTTCGAGTAAGACTTCTGTTAATGCCGAATTGACAGGAGGTCTGGCGGTTATTGATATAACGCCGCCGGTTGGTTATAGAATGAGCGGATATTTTAGCGAGCGTCTGAGCACCGGCACATCCAATCCGCTGCGCGCCAAGGCGATAGTTCTTCGCCAGGGCCAGGCAAGTGCGGCTTTGGTCTTCTGTGACATCATAGGTTTGTCGCTCGATGTTTCGTTGCGTGTTCGTCGGATAGCAGCCAAAAAGACCGGTATTCCGGCGGAGAATATTCTTATCTCGGCCACGCACAGCCACACGGGGCCGCTCTACTTTGGTGCTCTGAGGAAACACTTCCACGATCTCGCTATAGCTGAACACGGCAGGGATCCGTACGAGAGGGTAGATTACTCGTCTGAACTGGCCGGAAAGCTTGTCAGGGTAATATCGCAGGCCGACAAAAAAGCAAAACCTGTTCAGCTCAAAGCAGGAACTGTCGAGCAAGCAGGCCTTTCATTCAATCGGCGGTTCCATATGAAAGATGGAACCGTTCGCTTTAATCCCGGCGTCAGGAATCCTGACATTGTACGGGTTGCCGGTCCAATCGACCCGGAACTTGGGATTGTGTTTTTCAATAAGGCCGAGGGAGGAAGTCCCGAAGCAGCGCTTTTGAACTTTACCCTTCACCTCGATACTGTCGGGGGAAGCAAGTATGCGGCCGATTATCCTTTCTTTATTGAGCAATCCTTGCGAGAGGCATATGGCGATGATTTTATTTCGTTGTTCGGCACAGGTACATGCGGTGACATTAACCATATCGATGTAACAAAGAGGGAGCGGCTGAAGACGGACTTTATCGGTAATACTTTAGCTCAAACGGTGAAAGCTAAAGCGGGTTCTCTTGAGAATGTTGCCGGCCCTTCACTTGCGGTACGGAGCGAAACCGTGCATGTACCTCTTCAAAATTTTGGGCCGGATAAGATTGCCTGGGCCCGTGAGAGCATAAAGAAAGTCGGCACCAGTGAGCTGTCGTTCCTCGAACAGGTCGAGGCATACAAGATTTTAGCATGCGAAATGCGCCCCGGCGAGACAATCGGGCTTGAGGTGCAGGTTTTTCGGTTGAGTAGTGACGTGGCGGTGGTTGGTTTGCCGGGGGAGGTTTTCGTTGATCTGGGTCTTGCTATCAAGCGGGCCAGCCCGTTTGCGACCACGTTAGTTATTGAGTTGTGCCAGGATGCTCCCGGTTACATACCAACAAAGAAGGCGTTCGCTGAAGGTAGTTATGAGACGGTCAACTCTCGGATAGCTCCCGGAGGCGGTGAGAAGATGGCCAAGGCAGCGATAAGGCTTCTGAAAGAGCTTGGAGCTTCGTAGTATATATTAGTTAATCACGGAAAGAGGTGAAAATATTGCAGACATTCGTGGGATATTATTATATACTGTAATGTATCTGTTAAACATGATGCTGTTATTGTTAGCGCTGCGCAGTTGTGGCGTGTGAATATCTTACTAACATGAAAGGAGAAGTCACGATGAATAAAGCAACGAAGAGTTTGGTAATAATGACTTTATTGGTTGCTATGGGAACTATGGCAACAGGTCAGGAGAGTCTCAAGGATATTATTGAGCAGGAGGGATTTGCCTGGATGGCGGGGCAGTGGAAAGCCGTCACGGACGATGGGACGGAAATATTACTGACTTATCGATGGGCGGTCGATGGGCATGCAATTGTCAGCAATTTAAAAATGGGTGAGAACTTATCACAAGGTATCATTTATTTGGTTGCAGATGAACAGCAAGCCGGACAATTGACTGTGGACAGCCGGGGACAGGCGACTACGGCCACCTGGGAAGTACAGGATGGTAAGGCGATTACGAAGACCAAAATGACTGATGAGTATGGACAGGCAACCGAAGTAGGATTCGTTTATTCAAAGATCGACGCTACCAACATGAATGTTGCAGTTTATGGGCTGGACAACGGCGAGCTTTCCGACAGTTCATGGTTCGAGATAGACTTCAAAAAACAAAAGAAGATGGTTCCGGTGCGTTCAAAGGCGGACGAGTCAACCGGTCAGGAGAGTCTCAAGGATATTGTTGAGCAGCAGGGGCTTGCATGGATGGTGGGCAGGTGGAAAGCCACCACAGATGACGGAACGGATATCTTGCTGTCCTATCGATGGGCGGTCAAAGGTAATGCAATGGTCAGCAGTTTGAAGATGGGTGAAAGGTCGTCACTGGGAATTATTTACCTTGACATGGATGCGCAGCAAGGAAGACAGATCAGCGTGGACAGCCGGGGCCGGGTAACTAAGGCCACATGGGAAGCCGAGTACGGGGATGCTATTTCCAAGATCACAATGACTAATGAGTATGGAGAGGCAACGGATGTGGGAATCGCTTATTCAAAGGTTGACGAGACCACCATTAATGTTGCAATATATGGACTGGACAACGGCGAGCTTTCCGACGATTCATGGTTCGATATAAACTTCAAAAAAGAAAAGAAGTGATATCTGGCCGAGTCCATTCAATAACGGTATAGAACAGTGACACTTTAATGGTGACTGCTCCGAATGACATAGTCGTGACAAGCCACTGGCTGCGGCAGGTCGGAATTTGAATTGCGTATATGCATCCTGAGATTACAATGGGGCACCAGATGTTCCGTTGTGTTGGGACGGAGATATTTTAAAGATAACCAAAGCAATCATAAGAGCAAAAGCTGCTTATGACCTATTCCCTTACAAAAGGAGGACTACGAGATGTCGGAAAAACAAGAAGTTTCAGTTATAAATAAGGAAAAAGAGCGGATTACACGCCGTGGTTTCATTGCCGGTGCCGGAGCGGCGGCTCTGTCGTTTACGGTGGTCAAGCCCGAGCAAGTCCGCGGTTTCAATGCCAACTCGAAGGTTGACCTGGGTATAATCGGCTGCGGCGGTCGGGGGACATGGATAACCGGTCTATTTAAAGAACATGGCGGATATAATATCGTTGGAGTCGCGGATTATTTTCAAAACAGGATTGATAATTGCGGCGGCAAATTTGGCGTGCCGCAGTCCCGGCGTTATCCGGGCTTGTATGGTTACCGCAAGCTCCTTGAAAAGGTTGATGCAGTAGCGATTATAAGTCCGCCATATTTTCATCCGGAGCAGGCCGCCGAGGCCGTCGATGCAGGCTGTCATACATATCTTGCCAAGCCGATTGCCGTGGACGTGCCGGGCTGTCAGAGTATCGGTGCCAGCGGCAGAAAGGCGTCAAGGAATAAGAAGTGTTTCCTTGTGGATTTTCAGACCCGTGCGGACCAGTTCTATATCGAAGCGCTTAAACGTGTCCGGAACGGCGCAATAGGAGATTTCGTTTTTGGCGAGGCGATATATCATGCGGGCTGTCCGTTCAAGCGCATGTATGATACATGGCGGAAAGCCCCGAATGATTCTGAGAATCGTTTGCTGGCATGGGGGCTGGATAAGGTCATATCCGGTGACATTATTACCGAGCAGAATATTCATACGCTCGATGTGATGAGCTGGATTATGGACTCTGAGCCTGTTTATGCGGTTGGGACGGGCGGCCGGACTGTTCGTCCTGTCGGAACCTGTAACGACCACTTTACTCTTATGTTTGAGTATCCGAACAATATTGGTATCACATTCAGCTCAAGGCAAATGGAAGGTCACGGTACTCAGCCGGATGGTATCAGGAACCGTATGTTCGGCTCCAAGGGTGTGCTCGAAACAGCGTATGGCGATTGGGTGCGGATTCGTGGAGAGAACTTCTACCGCGGCGGAAGTAGCCCCAGTATTTATAAGGATGGTGCCGTAACGAACATCAAGACTTTCTATGACAGTATTGCCGAAGGCAAATATGATAATCCGACGGTTGCGCCGAGTGTTCGCAGTAATCTTGTGACGATTCTTGGCCGGACCGCTGCATACACCAAACGCAAGGTAACGTGGAAGCGGCTTCTTAAGAATCCGGAGAAACTTGACGCCAACCTTAAAGGTTTGAAAGCATAGGGATATTGAGTATGTATATGAAACAATCAGGAATAACTCGGCGGCGGATGCTGGTCAATGGGGCGAAGGCCCTGGCGGGTCTTTCTGTGGCTGCTTCGTGCAGGCCGTTAACCCAGGCGATGAAAGAAACGCCTCGTGGTTTCAAGCTCGCGGTCTGTGACTGGACTATAGGAAATACGGCGAATCCGGTCTCGCTTGAGATGGCCAAACGGATAGGACTTGACGGCGTTCAGGTGGATTTCGGCAGGGCCGAAGATGTCTTGCCATTGTTCGATGCTGATTTGCAGAAGCAGTTTCTCGATGAAGTGGTCAGGCAGGATGTGGAAATTGCCTCGCTGGCGATGGGTGTGCTCAACAACATTCCTTACAAGAGCGACCCTCGCGCCGAGCGGTGGGTCGCCGATGGTATCGACGTGTGCAAGACGCTGGGAGTAAACGTTGTTCTTCTGGCGTTTTTCGGCAATGGTGATTTGAAGGATGACAAGCAGGGCACCGATGCTGTTGTCGAACGGCTCAAGCGGGTGGCTCCTAAAGCGGAAAAGGCCGGGATTTTTCTTGCTATCGAATCGTGGCTCAGCGCCGACCGGCATATGGATATTATCGAGCGGGTCGGCTCGAAAAATGTGAAGGTATATTACGATGTGGCGAACTCCCATAAGGCGGGCTATGACATTTATAAAGAGATACGGCAGCTCGGCAAACATATCTGCGAGTTTCACGCCAAGGATTATGACGATTTGTACGGCAAAGGCTCGATTGATTTTGTAAAGGTGCGCGAAGCGATGGATGATATCGGCTATCGTGGTTGGTTCGTGATGGAAGGGACGAAGATGCCGCTGGGCGTTGAGGAAAGCTGCCGGTATGATGCTGAATACCTGCGGGGTATCTTTCCGCCGGTCGTGTAAATGTTACATTGGGATGGCTTATGGGCCGTACACAACGAAAGGGTAGATTATGAAATCGAGATATAAACTTATAGTTTTGCTGGTGGTTCTTGTTGCGGGGCGGTTTGCGGTTGGTACGCCGCTGGATGATTATGTTAAAGCGCCGGATGACAACTACCGCTACAGTGTCGTGAATACTATCAAGGGAGAAGGTTATAATTAATATTTTTTTTTTTTGTCGTGTATGGATTGTGTTTTTAATTAT
>CAZWME010000370.1:0-5655 GCA_964634515.1 uncultured Pirellulales bacterium
CTGATTCGCTCTCCGGCATTATTCAAGCTGCCTGTGTATTGGCCGGCTATGTTAAGGGCTGTGCCATATCTGGTTTCAAAGGCTTCTCTGTCTTGAACGACTACGACATATTCATTGGGTGCAAGCTCCATATTCGGGAAGGTAAAATCAATTCCGTTTGTGAATTTTATCAGATTCAGATTAATCGTTCCGGGCCCGATGTTTATCAGCTCAATGTACTCGGTGTTCGGATTATATGGATTATACATAATTTCCGTGATACGAAGATTTTCCGCCACCGGCCCAATAGCAAAGATCGCCTCGTTCAAAGAGCTCCACGTGTCGCCTTTAAATATGCAGGCTTTAACGTGAGTACTGTGGTCCAGAGTGACCGGTTCAGTATATTGAAATACATTTCGTGAAGAACCGCCGCCACGTGGAGTAATGCTTTTATCGGCGATTAGTTCAGCGGAGATTAGAAAATCAGAATCCACAGTGGTTGAATTCATGCCATGAATGGCCAAGATATTGTTATCAGGTTGAAACGCATCGAGGAAAGCAGAGATGTTTATGCTCTCGAAGTTAACGGCATCAGAATCGGAGTGGCTGCCATTGGCGCTTGAATTCCACTCCGGCGTGCCGGTAAAATTACGTCTGGCCACTTCGACACCGTTGATGTAGGCGATGAAGCCGTCGTCGTAGCGGACTTTGAGCATCATAAAATCAAAGTTACCAGGACTGCCGTCAAAAGCAAAGGGGATGCGGATGTAACATGTAGCATTTCTTCTGGCCATCCGGCCTCCGACATCAAGGCTGATGAGATGTCCGTAACCTACTCCCCTTTCAAATCCGATGCCGCCCGGGCTTCCGAGGCTCACCGACCAGGCTGAGTCATCGAAGGGCCCGGAACCTTTCCAGTCGTCGCTGACAGGGCCAATCGGAACAAATGCCCGCTTAGTGTCACTTTCGCCAACAATAGTTGTACTAATTGTTTCACCCGGTGCGATTGTTGTCAGACGGGGATCGGTGCCGTCGAGAGTGTAATAAATCGTACCAAACGAAGCAGTCATCGTCAGATTAAATCCCTGATTAACCTGGCCTCCCTGCCGGCTGAAGAGTGGCGGAGCAGTGGCAAATTCTGTTGCGATTTGAGAATCCATCCACGTCAACCGCTTTTGGAGCCAATTCTTCATCCAGTCGATTTCGCCTTCGTAGGTAGTAAAGACAGCTTTATAAGTAGGATCCACATTATCAGGATTAGGCCATACGTTAATACCAAGAATGCGCCAGCGATCAAAGTTGCGAACCTGAGCCTCACCGAGCAGATCTACGACATCATCAATGTCCTGAAGCAACATACTCGTATCAAACAAATTTTGTCGCAGAACAAACCACCTGTCGGCGTAACGTGACTGAAACTCCGGATCTTCAAACAGGCGACGCCACCAGGGATAGTCACCGGCACTAATCAGGTCGTAGTACCATCCAGTGGGTATCCATCCATCCAGGTAGTTGGCATTGCCGAGTGACAAGTTGTAATCCCATGCAGGCCCCATATTCAGCTTGCCGCCTCTGTCCTTGAACATATAGGTACTAAGACGAAAACCATCGATATTTTTAGTTAGTTCAACAAGGATGTGTATGTTAATAAATGAATCTACATCTATATACTTAGCATATCCATCGATTGGGTCAGTAAAGTTCAGTCCGTACAACACAGCCTCAAACTCATTGATATAGCCCTTGATCCAATCCATCTGCTCTTGTGTGATTTCCGTTCTATCCGGCTCCAAATGTATAAGGCTCAATCCCCTGCTGGTATTAAATGTCAGATCACCGGGGTCGGGCTTGTCTTTTTTTACAATGTACCCACCGGTTATTTGAGGCTCAGCGTTATCAGAAGGTTCGAGTTTTGTGATATTGACTCGATTTTTACTAATTTTTATCTTTTCCATCAGTATGTACACGCCAACATAATCGTCCATCGAGACTCCCTGGCCATTGGTGTTCAGGAACAACTCCATAAAACGTGTGCGGACTGCATATTGACCCATATCATTGCTCCACTTATAGGTCAGAAAATTACGCATTAGTGATTTGTCCGAATAGGGAGCAGAGAAAACCCAGTCCGATTCAGCGGGAAAGCCAAGAATAGAAACATCTTTGTCGGTATTATTTTCGTCCAAAGTTTCAAGGTGGTACTGCTTTTTTGCAAAACCTGCTGAACTTTTGCCACGAATATTAAGGCCGGCCGGCCCCATGAAATCCGGCGCATTGGTCACTCTGGCCCTTCCACGGGCTTTATTATCGATGAATCCGGCAAAAGTCAACGTCTGAGTCTCGGTCGTTTGGCCTACACCTTTACCAAACGTATCAATGATGGCGATGGGCAGGTTAGAACTGAAATTTCGGATATCCGGGTCAAGAAAGACGTAAGCCTTTGCCTTGACATTTGAGAACTTCCATCCCGGCTTCATTGCCTTGGCCCTCAGATTTGTGGTAGTTGTGATTAGAACAGGGTCAGTATAGACCATACCACTCGGGGCCCTTCCACGACTGGTTGTATCATACGGCTCACTGCCATCGAGCGTATAGTATATAACGGCACCTTTGGTTTCAGTGGCGAGTGTCACGAATAAAGGCGTAGTATAAAAACCGTGCTCGTGGCTGAATTTCGGGTCATCAACAATGCCTAAATAGCCCCCGGTATTTTCCTGCCCCGGAGTAGGAGCAGCAATGAAACGCCAAACATCATTAGCATCAGGATAGCGGCCGTAGGAAATATCAGTGGTCTGTTCAAGAAAGATAACGCTGTTAATCAGAGTACTGCCATCTATATCGAACAGGCCGATTTCCTCGCCGCCGGCACTGAGCCTGAAATTGCTATGCAATCCTTCATCAGCAGTGTCATTGTCCGCCCATATCACCAGAAAACCGCCCGGCGGAATGATAGTAGCTCCTCGAGTATCACTATGTATCCGCCACTTATCAGGAACAGAAAGGTTATCCGTCAAGTACATACCAGCCAGATCAATAGTGTCAAAACCATAATTATAGATTTCAATCCAGTCATCATATTGACCCTGCGGGTCCCGGGCGGAACTGTTGTTGGAAGCTACGAACTCATTGATTACCAAAGGAATGCGGGATTGCTGCCCCTGGCCGGCCTGCAAAGTTAAATCAGACATATTAGTCGTATCAACATTAATATCATCGACCGGATAAGCCGCCTTCGCAGAGGTAACCAATAATAGTGATAATAACAAAATAAGTAATGAGATTGACAACAAACGATGCATATTAACCAAGCCCATCCTCATTGATATTTTAAGCCATAACCAGCAGCTTAATGTTCATAGCTTATTAACCCCAACTATTTTAACATATCAATGGCTATGAAGTCAATATCTTTTGCTCATATGATTACCTGCTGTTAGAAACGACTGTGAGGAAATCTCTCGAAAGTGAGAAAAACTAATCCTGTAACGAAAAGGAGCCTGTACCTAATCGGCACAGGCTCCGAATTTGCAATATCAAGCATGCAATTTGTTCATTCCTGCTTGTAAGCTTACGGTACTTCAGGCTCCTGTATATACAAACGAATATCATCGAAGAACACCATACCTTTACCGCCAGCTACAGGATTGCTTCTGTTGCCGAAGCCAAGAGTAATCGTGTTGACATTTGCAAGGTTCACACCCTGGTCTGCGAATAACTGAAGGTCAACATCCCATTGTGTCCACAGATCTATCCGTGCCGCATCAGGATTATCATTAGTGGCTATTGCGCTGTCATTGAGAACAACATACATAGTCTCGGCAGCGTTGTCGGCATTGCCTACGTACCAAATCGTCAGCGTATTGACGCCTTTCTCGGTCCAGTCACGCGGGTAAGTCAACGTCAAAGTCGCCTCAGATTTTCCTACAGCATTGTCGTATTCAAACGGCATGGACTGATTGCCACTATGAACGTTAGCCTGCTCTGCAAAAGGAGCATCAGCATAACCAACGATAGAACCATTTGCCGGATCGTCGAGTCCGTCTATCCAGGCAAGATATATCCTGTTGCTGCCCGGCTCACCCTCATCAATATTGTTGTAGCTCTCAATATCATCCACGACAAGGAAATTGGCCGTTTTAAAGCTCCAGAGAGGGCCTATCCAGGAACCGTCAACGTTGGCATTATTGACCTCATCAATACGCCAGTAGTAAGTAGTATCCCAGTCGAGTTTTCCGGGATCATAGCTCTCAGAACCCAGGGCTCTGTCACCTTTGTACTCGGGGGAACCTGTATCGGCATTGCGAACCGCAGCTTTATCCGTACTGAAATACACCTGATGTGAAGCAGCATGATCTGACGGAGACCAGCTAAGAACGGTAGTTTGCTTTACATCCACTGCACCGTTATAGGGCATCGGACTGCCGACGGCGCCTTGAGTTGTAAAACTCCAGACATCGCCTTTATAAGTAGCTACAGCATCAAACTCGTCAACCCGCCAGTAATAAGTGTTACCTAATTCAAGTGGGCCCGGGGTATAGGTCGTAAGCCCCTGTGGAAGCCCACCGGAAGCATTGTCCACATCATCAAAATTATCGCCAAAATATACGGTGTGCAGTTTCGCACCGTAACCTACCGTCCATTCAAGAACCACGTTCGGGTCAACAGAGTCGGCGGTATCAGCCGGGTTTGGATTATATGCGATCTTGGGCGGAACCGTAAAGCTCCAGATATCGCCCTTTTGTATAGTACCGTCATCTTTTACCTCATCAATCCGCCAGTAGTAGATCGTACCCGGAATAAGACCGTCCGGATATGGAAATCCGGGGAAACCGACAACGAGAAATATCGCGGTCTGGTTACCCACAAATGTTTCACCGGTGCCATCGTTTACATTATCATAATTTTCACCAAAGTACACATCGTGCGAAACCGCTGATTCTGCCGGCGACCAGCCCAGGCTGGCCCATGTATCCTCATGGAAAGCACCATCAGCCGGTGTGGGATTGTAGGCCTTTCCAGTCACTCTGGCTGTTAATGTGGTCTTTCCTGGATTTCTAACATCGTAGTCAAGACTGGGAAGCCCACCACCACCGAAGAAAGTAATCTGTTCTGCTTCGATAAGGCCGTTGATTTGTTCAGTCAAGTCACCTTCAAACACTATTGTACCACCAGCAACATCTATCAGGCCGTTTGCATTTTCCATGTCAAGGCCACTGCTGCCAACATTAAAAGTACCACCATTAAGGTATAATTGTCCCGCCGCTCCGGAAGGTGTTGGATTTCTCAATCTTCCACATGTAACTGTACCACCAGTCATAATCCAGGTACCTGAACCATCACCCCATCCAAGCTCCAATTCTGCACCGACCGTTATAGTACCACCACTCATATTAAATGTCCCATTGGAGCCGGCTCCATCACCCCACCAAATGTAATCTGCTATCTCAAGAGTTCCACCCGTCATCGTCATCGTGGGTTCACCGGCCACTTCGCATAACAAGCCAGTAATTGTCGCAAACATCCCGTCCCGAATAATCGGGCCATTTGGCGCTTTTGCGGCCGGTACATCGACAAAGACTTCATCGCCGGCACCGGGGACTTTATTTGAATCCCAGTTAGCCGGATTGTTCCAGAGCTTGTCACCGCCAGCATTAGACCAATGGACGTTCGCAGCGT
>CAZWME010000371.1:0-5651 GCA_964634515.1 uncultured Pirellulales bacterium
TTTGACGGACCAATCCACAAGTCCCAGTTAATGTGGTCAGGGACGGGTGTGCCGCCCGGTAGATAGCTGCCTCCTTTTGGCGTCCGGCTGCACCAGACGCGGGCTTCCTTTACGGTTCCAATTGCGCCGTTTCTTATAAGCTCGACCATACGACGATAATTGTCCGAGGCGTGTATCTGAGTGCCCATCTGTGTTGCTATCCTGTTCTTGTTATTGAGGTATGTCTTGCGAACCATGTGTGCTTCTTCTACTGAGTTGGCTAGCGGCTTTTCACAGTAAACGTGTTTGCCGCGATTCATAGCCCAGACGTTGACGAAGGCATGGGTATGATCGGTCGTCGAACAGACGACGGCATCAATATTTCTCTGGTCGAGACATCGTCTCCAGTCAACATATGTTTTGGCTCTGGGGAACTTTTTTGCTGCCGATGCGAGATTTTTCTCGTTTACGTCGCATAGGGCGACGATATTCTCGCTCTTGACGTTATTCAAGTTTGCACCACCTCGACCGGCAACGCCGATAACGGCGATATTAAGCTTTGAGTTTGGTGAGTTTCCTGCCTTTAGGATACCAGAGTTCAGGATAACCAGCCCTGCTCCGGCCATTGTGCTTTGTTTAAGAAATGCACGACGTTTCATTAGTTACCTCCATCAGTTAAAGCCATGTCTGAAAATTGTTCATAGTCATAGGGACTCCTTACGGAGAATAAATCCTACTTTGTAGTAGCTTCCAGTCCAGTATATAAGCTTGGACCAAAAGAGTCCACTTTTTTTCTGGAATCCGCAGTTTTTTCAAAATAACCAAATGTCGTAAAAAATATTCTTGATAACACTAAGTTCAATAGATATCTATAATACTCACAAAAACTCTCGTTAATAAACACATTCTTTTGCAGCGTCGGCAAATACTTTAAGGTTCTCGACGGGTGTCTCAAAGAAGTGGTCGCTTGCGGCACAGATATATCCGCCGTTGGGACCGACTTTTTCAAAAAGTTCGTGCACTTTCGCCCTAATATCTTCTTTTGTGCCGTCTGTAAGTATGCCGAACTGGTCCAGCCCCCCGATAAGCGCCAGGCGGTTATTCACTTTTGCTGCGAACTCCCACGGCTCCTGGTTGCCGCCGATACTGATTGGTGCCAAAGTCTCTGAAACATCACATCCATTGGCGATAATCATCTCTTCAATTCCCAGTGTCCCGCCGCAGGTGTGGTAGCTGACCTTAAATCCCAGCTTGTGTAGGCAAGCGTGAATTTTACGGTCATAGGGTGTGCAGAATTCCTTATGCAGATTTGGAGATATAAGCGTTGAGGATGCTGCTCCGCCGCCGGTCTCAATCAGGTCAAACTTTGCGCCTTTCATAGATTCAATAAACCGCAATTTCTTTTCCAACAGGTAATTCAGAAACTCATGCACCCAATCCGGCTTATCAAAACAGGCCAGGAGCAGCTCGTTAACATCCATCAGGCAGCAGGCGTGCTGCCAGCAGCCTGCCTGATCACCCCAGACAAATCCGCGCAGAATCCCACGGTCACCAAGCTGATCGTATAACTTGCTGACGGGTTCCAGGCTTAGTTTGGGTACCGGCATATATTTTCCTATCAGCCTGATATCTTCATCTCGCTTGACCATATATTCGGTTACCCATGTGGTTTTCCTGTCACCGGCGTTTTTATAGGTCAGAGTGCCTTCCGGAGTGTGGATGGTATAATTGACAGCGCGATTGTTCGGGTCGCTGCTGATGACCTCCGGCTCAATCCTCCAGTTTTCCGTGGATGATTTTAATGCCGCACTTTGTATCTGTGTCTGGCCCACGTCACCGAAGTACTGGGCCTGTGCATCAAAGCCGAACTTATCAAACGCATCGAGATCGCTCATTCCTCCCAGATACTTGTCCAGGTGGTACTGCTGCCACTGGTGCAATGAGACCGGAAGACGGTCTGGCTTTTCACTATTCAACGCACGCATCATACGTTCTTTTGATGTCATTGTCTTTTTCCTAAATCATTTTTGCTTGTAGGTATTCTGTTCTTTTAATAGTATTAGTCGCAGTGAAACACTTCTTCCATATTGGCCCACCACTCGCCCTCTTTTCGTGTTGGTATCGGAATCTGCATCGGATCAGTGAGCTTCCACCATCTCTGTGTTGTCGGATCTGCTTTCATCTTGTCCATATCGGCCTCGAAGTCATCGCCGGTATATTCAAAGTATGCAAACAGGTAGTATTGGCCTTTTTCCAGCTCACCGAGGTAAATAGAATAGTTGTGGATGTTACATTCTTTTATTTGTTTTAATACTCCGGGCCAGACAGCCGCGTGTACCTCTTTATATTCTTCGAGTTGTTCTGCTTTTACACCGATGACACTGCCGTAACGTGTTACATTTTGCAGTGCACATCCGGTAAATACAAAGCTCAAGACCAGTAATACTGTGGTGACTATCATCAATTTCGTGCAATTTCTCATTATAATATTCTCCTTTCAATGTTATTAGAACTGACCTTTAAACTCCTTTCAATGTTATTAGAATTGACCTTTAAACTTGTCGGCATTTTCTCTTGTTATTGGTGGGCAATTGACCGGATAGGCCTTGTCGAGTTTTTCGCTCTGAAGATACTTGACTGCCAGGCGGATTGCACTGCGGCCTTCTTCCTCAGGCTGCTGATAGCTGGTTCCCGTAAGTATTCCCTGCTTGATTGTCTCTATCGCTTCTTTGCTGCCGCCCATACCTACAATTTTGACTTCAGTGCGTCCGGCCTTTTGGCATACCTGTGCCGCAGCGATAGCGAAGTTGTCTCCGTGAGCATAGACACCACTGAGGTTGGGGTACTTTTGCAGCAGCGTCTGCATTTCGGTCTTTACAATGTCGCGTTCGCCCCTGTGGGGAATACGCGCAATGGGTTTGATGTTTGGATAATTCTTAAGCACGTCACGCAGGGCATTGCTCCGCGCAACCTCAGGCCCGGTCCCAAGATGCTGGTGGAATTCAACGAGTTGGCCCTTTGCCTCCATTGCTTCGGCCAGAATCTTTGCCGAAGTTACTGCGCCGGCATAGGTATCAGTGCCGGTGTAACAGATATATTCGCAATCGGCGCCGATCTCACGGTTGACAATAATGACGGGAATTTTGCTGCGGTTGAGCATCTGCACGCCTCGCACGAGTGGTTCTTTCTTCATTGGCACCAGGCAGACTACATCCACGCGTTTGGCAATAATTTCTTTTATCTGTTCGATTTGGAGGACCGGGTCCTCCTTGGCGTTGAGGATTGTGACCTCGACGCCGAGTTTTTGGGCCTCATCCCTTGCTCCAAGACGCATATTCTGCCAGTAGGGGTGATCCAGTGTCATCAAAAATCCGATCTGTTGTTTTCGCGGCCCGCGGTCTTTGCAGCCGCCTGCCACAATAGCCAAAAGCACCATAACTCCTACCATGGTTTTAGTCATTTTGACGAGATTCATCCTGAAGTCTTCCTTTCTAATCTTAATTTTGTTTTTCACAGATACTACTTGCGGCTGCGTCCCTTGGCCAGTACGTCAACAGTGACAACAATAACAATAATCAACCCTGTGACAACCTTTCGGTACTCGGCTCCGACGCTGAACTGTGTCAAAAGATTGTCAATCACACGCAGCAAAAGCACTCCGGTCAGCGTTGCGGTCAGCCCGCCGCTGCCGCCGCCCAAGGGTGTGCCGCCGACAATCACGCTGGCGATAACATCCAGTTCCTTGCCCATGTGGCTTTCAGCCTGGGCGGTTGCAGTCATTGCCAGAAAAATGGCCGCGGCAATAGCGCAGGTCAGGCCGCAGAGCATATAGGTTACCATCTTTATCCTGTGAGTATTTACACCTGCCAGCCAGGCGGCTTCCTCATTACCACCTATAGCAAAAATATAATGCCCGAAACGTGTGAAGCGAAGCAGGTATGTGCCGATACCGAAGACCACCAGAAAGAGCACAATAGGCATAGAAATCTGGTAGCTTTGTCCGAAGATTGGGATTTGTGCATCGTAAAACCAGCTAAACTGATTGCGAAGTGCAATATCGGCAACCTGTTTGGCTTGGCCGCCGCGGGTAAGGATAAGCGCAATGCCGCGAAACACCAGCATTGTGCTAAGTGTTACAACGAAAGGATTGACGCCTACCCGGGCGATAAGCACGCCGTTAATCGCCCCGAGGCTAATCCCAACCAGGGCTGTCAATAGTAATGCCGTCGAAATCGCTACCACAGCACCATAAGACGAAAGACTGTCCATAGTCAATACAAGAACCACACTGCAGACAGCCGTGTTGGATGCCACGGACAAATCAAATCCGCCGGCAATCATTACAAAGGTCATGCCGATGGCTATAATCCCGAGTGCTGCGGCATTTGTCAGAAGATTGTCAACAAGATTAGTCCAGCTAAAAAAAGTAGGGCTCCTGAAAGAAGCAAAAGCACACAGAACAGCCAGCAGAATCAGGATGGAAGCCTGTTGTAGCTTCTTAAATGAAAGAGTTCTTCGAGTTCCACCGGCACCGGGCTTGTTGACATCTTTATTCATTCAGCCTTTGTCCTTTCCTGCGCATTCAGCAAAAAGTTCATCCTCATCGGTTTCAGTTCCCGGCATTTCCCCGACCAGCCTGCCATTTCGAATAACCAGGATTCGGTCGGCCAGTTTGGTAATCTCTATCAGCTCAGATGAGATGAGAATTATTGCCTTTCCCTCGCAGGCCAAATCCATAATAAGTCTGTACATCTGTGCCTTAGTGCCTACGTCGATACCCTGAGTGGGCTCGTCGAAAATAATCACATTCGAATCGGCTGCCAGCCACCGGCCGACAACGACCTTCTGTTGATTGCCGCCGCTGAGACTTTGTATTTCCATTTTCAAATCGGGCGGGTCAACACCCATCCGTTCAATCATACCTTGGGCGCGGTTGGCGAGGCGTCGCGGCGATTGGAATCCGAAAGCACCGCTGAGTCGATCGAGGATGCTTATATTGAGATTTTCACAAACCGATCTTCCTGTGATGTTGCCCTCAAGCTTGCGATTCTCAGGAACCATACCGATACCCAGGCCACTGCATAAATTAGGGGAGCGTCCTGGAATGGGCTTGCCTCGAAATTCAACTTTACCCGAAGCTTTATCCGCTCCGAATATAGCTCGGACGATTTCAGTACGCCCCGAACCGACCAGCCCGGCGATGCCTAAAATCTCACCGGCGCGAAGCTCGAAAGAGATGTTTTCAAAGACCCCCGGACTATTCAGGCCGTTAATCTTAAGGATGGTTTTTCCCGGTCGGTTCTTTTTCTCGGGAAATATCTCACCCAAATCGTGTCCGAGCATCATACGTGTCAGATCCGAAATTTCGCATTCGTTAATGCTTTTAGTGCCTACTACTTTGCCGTCACGAAGTACGGTGACGCGGTCGGCAATCAGGGGAAGTTCTCCAAGCCGATGTGAAATGTACACAATCGCCAGCCCCTTATACCTGAGATCTTTGATTACCTGGAACAGCTTGTCGATATCTTCACTGCCAAGGGAAGCTGTGGGTTCGTCGAAGACAAGCAGCTTTACATTGCGTCGCACCGCGCCAGCGATTTCAACTAGGCATTGTCGGGCCTTGCTGAGCCTGTTCACCGGTTCATCGGGATCCAGATCGAAGCGCAGATACT
>CAZWME010000372.1:0-5640 GCA_964634515.1 uncultured Pirellulales bacterium
ATTGTTGGAGCATATTACAAAAGGAACCACAGGCTAATGCCGAATTTTCTTAATTTCAGAATCGGTAGCAGGAGATCGCAAATCCTAAATCCTAATATCTAAATCCTAAACAAATTCTAATGACCAAAAAACAAAATTCAAAACAGTATGACTTAGAAGATAGGACACTTGAATTTGCAAAGCGGGTAAGGTTTTTAGTTAGAAAACTGAATAAGAGTATTGCTAATATCGAAGATGGTAAACAGCTTGTTAGAGCATCCGGTTCTGTTGGGGCAAATTATATCGAGGCAAATGAAGCACTGAGTAAGAAAGATTTCCTTATGCGAATTAAGATATGTCGAAAGGAAGCTAAGGAAAGTCGATACTGGCTTCGCTTGATTGACACCGGTGAGAAATCTGAAATTGAAAAGGAGAGAAGCTCTTTAGAAAATGAGGCCCGTGAATTAACGCACATATTTGGGTCGATTGTTACTAAAAGCCAAGAATGAAAATCAAAAGTTAAAAATAGAAATGTAAAATTGAGGAATCGCTGCGCTATAACTCTCTCAATTTTTTCTTGTGTTAGGCGACAATCCTAGTCATAATAGAATCAGCAGAAGCGGAATTTATCACCATTGATTTACAAGAAGTCCGCCAATTGAGCGGCGGATATATGTTGTATGTTATTATGTTAGGCGGACAATATGGAACTATCAGACAAAATCGAATTCGTTAGGCGTGGTTCTCCATCTGAATGGGCAGATTACGCAGTAGAATTGCATAAAGCGCTTGATATCCTTTGGCAACAAGAAGATAATGGATTGATTATTAAATATGAGTCGTTTGACCAGCAAGTCAACCAAAAGACCCATATTTCTCGCACTTGGTTACTCTTAGCTGCTTTTTCAATCGAAAATCTTCTTAAAGGCATTCTGATTTATGAGCATCCAGAATATATCAGCAATGGTAGTCTTGCGTCAAATGTAACTAATCATTCGCTTACAAATTTAGCTATAAATATAAATTTAAGCGAATATGAGCTAAATGAGATAAAGCTGATTGAGATTCTTGAAGAAGCCCTTCCAACATGGGGAAGATACCCAATTCCATTAACCGCGCAGGAAATCCAAAAAGAAAAGAATCTTACGTGTAATATCAAAGAAACATTCGATCAGCTTTATGCCAAATTATATCGCTATCTTTATGATCATTTTAAGGATGGATGGCAAGGACCGCATGGTTTTCGGTTCAGAGGATCTATTAGCAGCGACTTTGAAAACCTGCCAGTTGGTTACGAGAAAATGACATTTGATGAGCTATTTGAATGGAGATCTGAACAATTACGTTCTGCGGATGGAGCCGAAGAAACATAATGTTATGCATTGAGTTGGACTCGAATTTTTTGCCACGATTTTGTTGATATTAACATAATGACGGCATAAAATCAGTGGAAATCGTGTTGTATATTATTATGTTGGACAAATGCAAAGGAAATCAAAACTATGATGTGGCCGAAAAGGCAAAAGCTGATTCCGAATGAAGTTGCCTTGCTGCTGATCAAATTCGCTGGTGATTTTGTCAAAGATGCTGTACGAGACATGGAAACCCACCATCTCGCCCAGAAACAATCAGGGCAAGAAAGGATGTCAGAAGAGTTGATGTTTTTCTGCCTCTTCGCTCTCGACTACGGGATATCAAATAATGTCACTGCACAAAAGGAAAGTCAAGCAATTCGTGAAGCGCTTTATTACCACTGGCGACAGATGCTCGGTGATGACGACGATGGCCAAACTATGTGGGAGGCTTCGCAACAGCGCTTACACGAATATGCTCAAATAGTCAATGAGGAGCAGACTGATGAAGCCAACAAGTTAGTTGGTCTTGGAATCAAACTGGCAGAGTGTTCCGACTGCCCTGGGCATCCACGGTTGGTTGTCTTGGCTCCATACCTATTCAAAGCAGCAACGGAAGCTGTAGGTAATGTGTTACAAGAAAAAAAAAGAAAAAAGGGCAAGGTCGCACATAGCAACATCCCTAATGATTCTTTCGATTTTCTCGTGCCTCCGGTAGGTCCCGACTCAGCCCGCTACGGAATTACATGGCAGAGGATTGAGACGAACCCAGAATTGCCCAACATCTAGCTGAAGCCGACTGGTAACACACGGGCGGTTCACTCGTAGCTTAAGCTAAAGGGTTATGCATGGAAATGGCATCGACTTTCGTGAACGATCTTCATGATAACAAAATTCTTTGAGAGTATGGCTAAATAAGGTGTGCTGTGCACGTCCTATATATTGGACCACTTTTAGACCTACAGTTTAGGAAATATTAAATAGCTTGTTTTGAGACGGCAACGTGTTATGATATGGCCTTGGATCAAAGATTTGGTATTTGGTGTTAGAATGCGAAATCGAACTCAGAGGTTTATTTTGTTCTTCGCACGGAGTTCGGAAGACAACGAGATCCCATACCAGGGGAGCAGCACAGTTGGAGATATTACAGCCGGAAGATGTGCGCCAGCTTTCACTTTGATTGAGCTTCTAATGGTTATTGCAATTGTTGCCTTGCTGATAGCGATATTGATACCGGCGCTTTCATTAGCCAGGGGGAAGGCCGAAGAATTGGTCTGCCTCAATAACTTAAAGCAGCTTCAGATATGCGCAAAACTCTATTCCCAAGACAACGACTTCTTTCTGCCGCCGAATCGGAATGTTTATTACATCAATACCTTAGGGCCCTCGGAGGGCTTCGATCCCAATTTGACATGGTGTGCGGGGCTGGCACCCTACGATACTACCACGGAGAATATCGAACGGGGCAAGCTGTTTATTTACAACAAATCAACCGACATTTATCGGTGTCCATCGGACAAGTCACGAGTTCGAACGGAGCAAGGAAAAATTCTGAATATTCGGCGGACGCGCAGCTACAACATGAGCCAATCGGTCAACGGCCTTCCGTACTCTCCCGATTCGGCCGTTCTGCCGAGCTTCGCTAAGGAGACCGAAATCGACAATCCATTTCCTTCCAAGCTGCTGTTTTTTGTTGATGTCCACGAGGACAGTATTCTCGATTCGCACTTCGGTATTCCTCCCCGGGGTCCGATGTTCGCCGGACAAGAGCCGCATTGGTGGGACCTTCCGGCCGGACGGCATTCGCAGGGCGGCAACTTCTCTTTTGCCGACGGTCACGCCGAGCACTGGCGATGGGTCAGACCGAAGGTCTTCACTAAACCTGGTCAGGCAGTCAGGCAAGACGGCGAAGTTGAGGATTTTCTTAGAGTTCAGCGAGGTGTAAAACCCGATACAGGGTTTTGATATCACTTAATGGTGTGCGGTGCACGCCCTATCAAACTCATTCAATTGCGACCTGCCTTAGATTTACTTGAAAAACAGGTTCATTGAGAGGTTAATTTTATGAACAGGCGTGAGTTTATCAAGGCGATGGGGTTTTGTGCGGCGGCGCTGGCGGTACCGGGGTGCGCGGGTATTAATTCACAGGCTTCAAGCAGGCCAAAGAAAAAACTGAATTTTGTTTTTATCCTTATCGATGATTTGGGGTGGACGGATTTGGGCTGTTACGGGAGCAGTTTCTATGAGACGCCGAACATCGACAGACTGGCAAGCGAAGGTATGCGTTTTACGGAGGCATACGCAGCGTGTCCGGTCTGCTCGCCGACACGGGGAAGTATTATGGCAGGTAAGTATCCGGCAAGGCTGGGTATAACGCAGTGGATAGGCGGAAGCCAGAAACCGACAGAATATGCCGACAGGCTTGAACTGGAGGAGGTGACGATAGCCGAGGTATTGAAGGGGCAAGGTTACGCTACCGGCTTTGTGGGTAAGTGGCACCTGTCGACACGGGATGCTGAAACCCGTGCGAATTTCTACCCTGACAAGCAGGGCTTCGATGTTAATATCGGGGGAGACTGGTCGGGGGCGCCGCCGACATATTTTTATCCTTATAAGAAGAGGAACCGGGCGCTGGAGGAGATGCCGCCGGGGGGCGAGGCAGGTGAGTATCTTACGGACAGGCTGACAGATGAGTCACTGAAGTTTATCGAGGCGAATAAGGACAGGCCGTTCCTGCTGTATCTTTCGCATTACGCGGTGCATACACCGATAGAATCCAAGCAGACACTTACGGACAAATATAAGGCCAAGGCGGAGAAACTGCCTGCGCCAGATGCGCAACGGTTTGCCGGTGTATATGGACGTTATAAAACAAGACTGGTTCAGGACAATCCGGCATACGCGGGGATGGTTCAGAGTGTGGATGAAAGCATCGGGCGGGTGATGAAAAAATTAGAGGAATCAGGTGTGGCGGGCAATACGGCTGTGATATTCATGTCCGACAATGGCGGGCTGTCCACTGTACCGCGTGAGGGGCCGACGGCCAATCTTCCGCTGCGTGCTGGCAAGGGCTGGCTGTATGAAGGAGGGATTCGCGAGCCGATGTTTATCAAGTGTCCTAGCGTGGTGAAAGAGGGCAGCGTATGTGATGAGCCTGTGACCAGTACGGACTTTTATCCGACAATGTTAGAAATGGCGGGATTGGGGCTGATGCCTGAGCAGCATATTGACGGCGTGAGCCTGATGCCGCTTTTGAAAAACAAGGGCAGGCTGGAGCGAAAGGCGATATACTGGCATTATCCGCACTATCACGGCAGCGGCAACAGGCCGAGCGGTGCGGTGCGGGCGGGGGATTATAAGCTTATAGAATGGTATGAAGATAACAGTGTTGAGCTGTACAATCTGAAAAGTGATATAGGCGAAAAGCATGACCTGGCGAAGGAAATGCCTGAGAAGGCGGCGGAGCTTAAGGGGATGCTGGCCAAATGGCTAAAACAAATGAATGCGAAGATGCCTGCGTCTGGTCCGCGGGATGATTTCGAGGTATGGAAGGCTTCGAGGAGACAATAACAAACGGATTACAAAAAAGTTTTTTTTAACGATAAGGAGACTGACAAGTGTACAAGATTGCTGTGATACCCGGGGACGGTACCGGGCCTGAAGTGACCGTTGAGGCGGTAAAGGTTTTGAAGGCCGCCGCGGAGAAGTTCGATTTCAAAGTTGATTTGACTGAGTTCGATTTCGGCGGTGAAAGATATAAAAGGACGGGCGAGACCCTGCCCGACAGCGCTATCGAAGAGCTTCGCAAATTCGATACAATTCTTTTGGGAGCGATAGGTCACCCGGACGTTGCACCGGGGATTCTGGAAAAGGGCATTCTTCTCAAGGCCCGTTTTGCGCTGGACCAATATATAAATCTGCGTCCCGTTAAGCTGTATCCGGGTGTTGCGACGCCGATAAAAGACAAAGGGCCGGATGAAATAGATTTTGTGGTCGTTCGCGAAAATACGGGAGATCTTTACACGGGTACGGGCGGGATTTCAATGAAGGGAACACCAAACGAGGTGGCGGTTCAGTCGGCGGTTTATAATCGTTTTCAGGTTGACCGGTGTTTGAGGTATGCATTCGAGTACACAACGAAATACGGGAAGAAGGCACGGGGCAAAGGCGATAAGAACACTCTTGCGCTGTGCGGTAAGACCAATGTGCTTACTTATATTTATGATTTGTGGGAACGGGCTTTTCATGAGATGGGCAAGGCCGAATATCCGGACATTGAAAGAGAATATTATCACGTTGACGCCACGTG
>CAZWME010000373.1:0-5638 GCA_964634515.1 uncultured Pirellulales bacterium
CATCAATAATCATTTAAAAGGGCTCCCACCAAAGTCTTGGATAATCCTGACCTTCGAGAATCCACCAGATATCTTCTGTGCCGTTTGCCGTCTCGTCCACAAAGTCCCAACCAACAAAGCTCTCCTGCTTTTTCATCTGTTCATCGGATAACCTGGAACCCAATCCGTTGTCCAGTCCAAGGAAATAGCAGGAAACTATTGTGCTGCCTGAAAAATCGTCAGCAACGAGTCCCCCAGCTGGGAAACCAACTGGCCACTTGCGGATTACTTCAACAGTAGCATAACAATGGATAAGGGACCCACTGGTTATTCCCGCGAACCCACCAAGCCAACCAGGATTTTTGCCACTATGAACTGATCCAAGTGCATAGGAATTGCTGATTCGACCGTCGTTATCTCCAACCAAACCGCCCATCTTTCCGGACTCATTGCCAGCGAGAATTATCACGTTGGCATAGCATGATTCCATGACACCGTAATTTTCGCCCACGAGACCTCCGATTCCCCAGCACGCCTGGCCACAATCCAGTGAACCCGCTGCACCACAGTTTATGATTATGCCTTGGTTTTCCGCAGCAAGAGCAGCAACTGGACCACTAAGAGCACCACAAGAGACACTGACGTTTTCCATGATGAGCCGACTTACACGGCCTTCGGGATTGATATATCCGAAGAGCCCCAGGTACCTTTGTCTCGGTACATCAGAACCGAGTGTTAGATTCATTATACAATGGTATGTGCCGTTGAAATTTCCACCAAATCCCGTGCCCGGACAAACACCGATGCGATCAAACTCCTCGCCGCTGCAATCCAGATCGGCCATAAGGACAAAGTGCTTGTCCCAGAGAACATTGGCGATGCCTATGAGTTTAAGTTGATCAACCGTCTCGATTTGGTATGGGTCTTCCGGAGTTCCGGCGCCCGCAAGCCAGTCAATGCTTGGTACGGGAATCGGCTCGCCCGACGTGCCTTCCCATACCAGGCGCGGGTAGTCATTACCACTGTCGATTAACCAGTTCGGATTCCCTGCCCAGCTGTTGAGACTGTAGATTTCCTTATTCATCATCTGCGAGGTCGTCAAACCCTGGCAAACATCACTGCTTATCACTATATCGGTACGTTTCTCCCATAAGCAATTCACAAGGCTCCCACGGTGATTATACCCTACTAAAGAGCCAATGCCCCATTCGTCGCCGGAACTTGACACCTGTCCGTTAACATAAGAGGTAGTTATCGTCCCGTTATTCTCTCCCACCAGGCCCCCTGTATGCCGTGTGCCGGTGACGCTGCAAGTGTCGTAGCAATCTATGATCTCGCCTTCATTTTCACCCACAAGCCCACCTACATCCTCTCCGCCTGTAATCGTGCCAGTGACAGTGCAAGTGGCAATCGTACCTCTATTAAAAGCCGCCATCACTCCGACGTACTGTGAGGTGTCCGGCCCTGTGATGTTGGCATCCAGTACGCCAAGATCGATTATCGTCGCCTGCGGTGAAACCATTCCAAACAATCCCATATAGCTGCAGTCGGTCATGTTGAGATTTCGAATGATATGGCCATTGCCGTCAAAGAATCCAGTGAATGGGGCGCCTTGAAAACTCTCTTCAGCACTATTTGCATCCGCCGCGACCAGCGCGGTCTGGTATGTGTATCCAGTTAGGTTGACATCGTTGACTAAGACAAAATGTTTGTCCATCAGATTGGGATCCGAGCCAATCGAGATAAGCTGCTCTGCTGTTGCGATTCTGTATGGATCGTTGGGCTCGCCCGTTCCTCCGGCAAATTCTGCATATAAAACTGAAGACCGTAATGTCAGACACACTATCAGTATCATCCAGCATTTCATGGTTTTCCTGCACATTTTCATCCTCCATTCATTTTTTCAGTCAAGACAAAAAAACACCGAGTTGAGCTAAGGCTCGAGTTCAGATTAAATGCGGTTTGTTTGCGGTCCGCTGCACTGAGTCATTATACTTTTATGTCAACATCATAAATCATTGCAATCTTCTACTTCCCACTGCAACTTTGGATACTCGCCTTCACATATCATCCAAACATGGCTGAAGTCCCAACCGGCATTAAGAAATACCTCCTCGTCAAGCATCTGATTCGTTGTAAGGCCAATCCCGAGTTCCGGTGGTTCCGAACCTCTTCCGTCCGAACCAGTACTGACAGCTATTCCCGAAAATTCTGCATCCCAGAAACAGGGTATTTTCATAGGAGCAAAAACTGGAAACAGCGTTTTTCCAATCAACCCACCGACAACTGGTTCTTTGCCATTGAATTCCAGGCCGGTAAGCTCACAGGCTGAGTAACAGTTGATAGTTAGTTTATTGTGACTTGACTCGCCCGCCAGACCTCCTACAATGGAGCCCGCTACTGATCCCTGAGCGTAACAGTTCACGAACATAATGTCGGGCAAAATGGAGTATCCTACTAATCCACCTGCAATTTGCTCTGCGCTCACTTCACAATTTACCGAAGACCTCATGATTAAGGTTCCCATAGGATCTCCAACCAAGCCGCCAACATAGTTGCTTCCGGTGACGATACCGGTAGTCCGGCTCTCAATAATATGACCGTGATGGTATTCACCTGCGAGCCCTCCGATAATCTGCTGGCCGCTGACCTCGGCCTGAACTTCACAGTGCATCAGAATACCGCCATGTCCACCACCGACCATTCCACCAACATTATCACTACCGGCAACCTGCACCTCAGCTATACATTCCAACAAACTACCATGTGAGTTGAAACCGACCAAGCCTCCGACATCCTCATCGCCGGTTACTTGCACTTGGGCTTCACATTCCATCAGGCTGCCGGACGACATATTTGAACCGGTCAGTCCACCGACCTTCTTGGCACCTGATATCTTTCCAGTCACCGAGCAGCGGAGTATCATACCTTGATTCTGTCCCGCTATCGCTCCACAGGGTGATCCACTACTACTAACGACCACATCGGTAAGATGCAGGTCCTTGACCATACCATCGAGCATACCGAACAAACCGGTAGAATATCCTTCTTTTCCCTCGATATGCAGGTTGGAAATCGTATGATCTTGTCCATCAAATACTCCTCGAAATAGCCAGCTAGAATCCTGTGCGATAAGGGTATCCGTAAATACACGTCCACCGGGCAAGTTGGGATCCAGATCGATATCTTCAATCAGCACAAAATGTTTATACTGCACACCTTCAACTGTACCAATTGAAATAAGCTGCTCTGCTGTTGCGATTCTGTATGGATCATTCGGCTCACCGGTGCCACCGGCAAATTCCGCAGATAAAACTGAAGCCTGTAATGTCAGAAACGCTATCAGTATTACCCCGCATTTCATAATTTTCTTGCACATTTTTAATTCTCCCTTCATTTTTTCAGTCAAGACAAAAATACAGGCCGGCAATAACAAAGCCCACGAATATCACCGCTATCATTATTATCAAGACTATCACATCTCGGATAGTAATACAGGCCAAAAACGCACTGGCTGTGGTGACAACGGCAATACCCAGTCTTGTCCCCAGCGAACCGGCCAGCGCCGCAGTAAAGCCAACATTCAGGGATGCCGTTTTCACCGAACAGGCCGTAGATGTCGCTTTGCTCGAAAGCGTCAGAATTCCAAAGAAGCCGAGTCCCGTCAGCAGATTCTCTTTTGAAAAGCCATTCCGGGACAGATGGCGTCTTAATGCGTGTCTGGCCCGAAAAAACAATACCCTTACCCTAAGCTCCTTGCAGTCCATAAACTGCGCAATTTCAGCAAAGGACAATTCCTCGTAACAGCGCAGCACCAGAACGTTGCGATAGGTAAACCTCAGTTGAGCAATGGCCTCATAAATGATCTCAGACAGCTCAATACGCGCCGATTCATTAAGGCCGTCCTGATGGTTCCGAGCGACATATTGTTTGAAATATTCCCGGTTCAGCGCCTCGGTTTCGACCTCATGTCTGCGTTTTTGGTCCCGATAGTAATGCTGTACTTCACCCATGGCATGCCTCAATAACCAATTCCAAAAGCGATCAATGTGCTCAAGTTTTTCAAGCGATTGCACCATCTTCACCAGAGTCTTTTGACACAGCTCTTCGGTCAAATCCTGGCTCAGGGTCAGTCTGAAGATATAGGTCAGCAACCGGGCCTCCGCCACCTCGGCCAACTGCCCCATACTTGTGCGGTCTCCCTGTTGAGCCTTGGTTATGATTGAAGCAAGGCCCTCTACTGGGTCGCAATTGGAATCATTCATATTATTCATCATTCTTTATTTAAAAAGTCCATGTATTCTTAAATCTGTTACACTTTTTTTGGGAATTTGTGAATTAATAGTGAAATTCTAATAAGGAAAGGGATTGTCCGCAAAATTCGTGATTTTCTCACCTCCAACATTCTTCTATCCTCTAATACCCCATTTGTTGTATAACAGGGTCATCAACGGCTTTTCCCTTTTTCGCTCATCTGTAATATACCACACCCCCGGACCCGCCGTCAAGTAAAGATTAGGTCAATTATGAATTGTCAGTCTTTTTGATTTCATAGTTTCTGTGGAAGCAGGAATCCAGAAAATAATCAATTCTCATTCATCAATATTCAATCGAAAAGGCCTGCCCCGCCAAGTTTTCTGTCCTCTGTCTCCTGTATTCTGTCTTCTTTTCTCAGTTGAAAACAAAAATTCTTTAAAATTTATCTTCTAAAAATGTTTGACAGTTGGCACCAATTCTGTAAAATGATCCTTTTTGTGTAGTGAAAGAGAGTATGTCTATGAAGAGCTTTATGGCAAAAAAAGAGCAAGTCGAGCATAAATGGGTGCTCGTCGATGCTGAAGGGGCCATTCTTGGCCGAATGGCAGCTAAAATTGCGCCCATACTTATGGGAAAAAACAAACCAACATATACCCCCCACGTCGATACGGGCGATTATGTGGTTGTGGTTAACGCTGAGAAAATTCAACTTACCGGCAAAAAGGCCCAGACCAAGGAATACGACTATTATACGCATTTCCCGGGCGGACATAAATACGTCAGCTTTGCCGACATGATAGCCAAAAAACCTGAAAGGGTCATTGAGCTGGCGGTTAGGCGAATGCTGCCCAAGAACAAACTCGCAAGGCAAATGCTGAAAAAGTTAAAGGTTTACCGAGGCCCGGAGCACGAAAACCAGGCCCAGAAACCAGAAAAAATTGAACTCTTTAAGTAAAGAATAAGAATTATGGCAGATATCCAAATAGGTTCACAAATAGATGCACAAGCAGATACCCGGGCAGATACACTTAATTTAAACGTCAGTACTCAGCAAGCCCGCAAGTCCGGCTCGTCCACTGGGCCAAAGGGTGGTTTCTGGTGGGGAACCGGGAGAAGAAAAAGCTCCGTTGCCCGCGTACGAATCAAACTCGGCGATGGAAAATTGCAGGTCAATAAAAAAGAGCTTAAAGAGTACTTTGTTCGGGAGCAGGACAGAAAAGCAGTGGTCGCCCCTCTGGTGTCTGTTGGGGCAGAAAAAACTTTTGATATATTTATCAACGTCAAAGGCGGCGGAACAACCGGACAGGCCGGTGCT
The DNA here is from genome assembly GCA_964634515.1 of uncultured Pirellulales bacterium. Classification (GTDB taxonomy): domain Bacteria; phylum Planctomycetota; class Phycisphaerae; order Sedimentisphaerales; family Anaerobacaceae; genus NIOZ-UU13. The sequence continues at coordinate 5,552 of CAZWME010000373.1, forward strand.
TCACTTCTGGGTATTGCCAGGGCGCTAAAAAAGTATGATGGAAGCTATATTCAGGCCCTGCGCGACGGCGGCCACCTAACACGCGAC
>CAZWME010000374.1:0-5629 GCA_964634515.1 uncultured Pirellulales bacterium
TCTTTTCCGTATCAGTGCCTTTATTAACATTATATCACAATTTTAATGGAAAAACAACAATTTTCAACTATGTTACCATATAAAGGCGAAACCTGATAAACCAGACTTTACGCCCATTGCTATTTTTGTTTTTTTTTACCGCTTGTAAATTATAAACACCCAACTTTTCGTTCCATAAATAAGGATTTAAGGATTTTTTTTAGAATTACCAAAAACGCTGTTTACATAATGTAACCAGCTTGATATGCTATAACTATGCAGGTAGTGGGCAAAGACAAGCTGCGGGATTTCTGGAAAAAACATAATCCTGCAAAAAGACCGCTTGTGAGGTGGCTTGATATTACCACTAATACAAACTGGAATAGCTGGCCCAAACTAAAAATGTCTTTCCCGTCCGCCGACATGGTCAAAACGAAAAGTGGTAATTATGTAGTTTTCGATATAGGAGGCAACAAGTACCGGTTAGTGACAGAAATCGACTTTTCCGGTACTATAGTTATCGTCGAAGTTGTAATGACTCATTCCGAGTACAGTAAAGATAAATGGAAGGACAAGCTATGACACCGCAAACTAAAGTTGAAGAAACCGGCATTAATGTTCCCGATGTATGGATTGAGTTACTTACCGGCCTGTATGATTTGCGTCCCATCCATGCAAAAAAAGAGCATGAACAGGCAATGAAAGCTCTCAAGACAATAATGAGAGTGCCTAAACGCAATTCAGATCAGAACGATTACTTGAAGCAACTGGCAAACACTATAGCGGATTATGAGGCCCAAAAATATCGTATTAAGAATAAACATGATCCTGTTGGCAACTTAAAATTTCTAATAGAGCAGCATAATATGTCTTCTTCGGACCTGGGGAGATTACTTGGCAGTCGTTCTCTCGGCAGTCTCATTCTTAACGGCCATCGCGCTCTTAGCAAGGAACATATAAGAAAATTGAGCGAACATTTCCATGTCAACCCATCTGTGTTTTTATGATCGTGCATACATGGATCGATTTCATCTTCACAGCGATTCACTGCGGACAAACCTATGAGAAAATCTCGAATTTTGGTCGGCATTTATATTGAAATCGGATGCGATAGGGTATATGATATAAAGCTTAAGTACAGGAATGCTATATATGAAATTAAATTGAAGATATTATTAATTCCACAATCAAACCAGGAGGTAAACAATGACTAAGTCCAAACTCAATCGCAGGCAGTTTCTTAAGAAGAGTGGTTCACTCGCAGTGGGTGCGTCCGTGCTTGGTAGTCTCCAGCCCAGCGTGTATGCCCGTGGAGGCAATACAATTCGTCTGGCTCTGTTAGGCTGCGGCGGTCGCGGGACGGGCGCTGTCGGCGACGCCCTGAATGTTAAGGGCCAGGGATCGGTAAAGCTGTACGCCACGGCGGATCTCCTCAGCGAGAAGATGGAAAGGTCGATTACGGCGCTTAAAAAGAGGGGATTCGCCAATAAAATCGACGTAACCGAGGACCGCAAGTTCCGGGGCTTCGACGGTTACAAAAGGGCCATCGATATTCTAAGGCCCGGGGACGTTGCCATGTGTACGACGCGCTCGTATATCCGGTCGCTGCACGTTGAGTATGCTATCAGCAAGGGTATCAATGTCTTTATGGAAAAACCATTTGCGTCCGATCCTGGCGGTTTACACCGGCTTCTCCGCGCTGATAAAGTAGCAAAGAGGAAGAACCTTAAGGTTGCCGCAGGGCTCCAATGCCGTCATTCCCCGGCCCGGCAGGCGCTGATTGAGAAAATCCGCAACGGTGAGATGGGTGATATACCACTGATACGCGCCAACCGCCTTGGGGGCACGAGGTGGATGGAGAGCCAGGGTGACCAATCCAATATCCTGATGCAACAGCTCCAGTTCGGCAGAATCCATTTGTACTGGATTGGCTCGGGGCACATGGTTGACAACCTGATCCATCAGATCGATGAGTGCTGTTGGATTAAAGATGCCTGGCCGGTTAAGGTAGTCGGTATGGGTGGCCGTGAGCCCAACAGTACAGACCACGGACAGAATATCGACCTGTACTCAATGGAGTACACATTTGCCGATGGGACCAAGGCTTTCTGTGGTTTTCGTCGAATGAAAAAGGCACGCAATGAGTTTGCTACTTTTATCCACGGCACTAAGTGCGCGGCACAATTCTCCGGTAGAACGCACGCCGCTACCGTTCATATGTTCAAAGACCAGCGGATAGAGAAAGACAACATTTCATGGACACCGACAAAGGATGAGTATAGCCCGTGGCAGTACGAGTGGAACGAGTTGATTAAAAGTATTCGCGAAGACCGGCCGCATAATGAAATAAGGCGTGCTGTTTACTCAGACCTGACATCGCTGATGGGCCGTGCCGCCTGCCATACCGGACAGGAAGTCACCTGGGAGCAGATAATGGCGTCCAGGTTCCAGTTTTGTGATTACCTTGATGACCTGGACTATGTGAGTGCTGCTCCGGTTAAAGCGGACAGGAACGGCCAATTCCCCGTTCCCATTGCGGGGCAGTGGACAGAAATTTAAGGACAAGTCAGTTCTATTTAGATGAACTGTTATAGCGCCGGCTCGCGACGGTATCAGCGGCTTGTTTGGATTTTCACTGCTGCTGCGCCTGCGTTTGAGCCGGACGGCGTTTGTCCTGTGCATTTTGCGCTCGCCGAATATAAGCGGTGTGCGGTGTAAGTTCGAATTCATCGATCAGATCGGCGACGGTCAGTTCAGGGTCGAGTGACGCAAGCGAGACCAGGTCATCGTCGTGGTACCATTGGATACTGACCTTTGGGCCATATTTCTGCTTGATTTTCCGCATTTTGCCGATGTGAAAGTCAATCTCGAACAGCCTTTTTCCGACGGGCAAAACCGCACCGGCCCAACGGCGGTACTTGCCCGTTGTTGCGATGATATCTCCGGAGATATCGAATATACTCGATGCACGTGTTTGTGCGGAACTGACGATAAAACACTGGTTCAGCCAGGCGAGTGTTTTTAGCTGACGTGCGGCGGGATAGGCCGAAGGGAAAAAGATAATATCAGCTCCCTTTTCCTTAAGCCGCCGCCATTGAGGGCGCCAGTTTACGTCAAAACAAATTTGTATCCCGATTTTACCGAAGTCGGTCTGGAAAACCGGCGGATCGATTTTTCCGGGGCAAATCGATCTGTCAAGTTCTCCTTCTGTCGGACGGATTTTATCGTATCTGCCGACAATTTTTCCCTGCCGGTCAATGAGAATTGCCGAGTTGAATATTCTTCCTTCGGAGCGAGTGAGAATGGGGCAGATTACATAACAGGAATATTTTTGTGCCCACCTGGAAAGATGATTGGTTGTGGGTCCGGGAACAACCTCCGGTTTGTCCCGAGTAAGTGTCTCAGGCAAACAAACAATATCCGGTTTAAATGCCGCCGCTCGATTAAGCCGTGTTATTGTCGCGATCAATCTTGGTTTTCCGGGCTTTTCATCCAGGCCGTCCTGTGAAACAGTAACAACCCGCACCAGGCGATTATGTTGCGGTTGATTTGAATCCTGCTTGAGACCACCATTGGTTTTTGACAACATGTCTTTCCCGGGGGGGAACAAGACCAGCAAGAGTGTTAAAAGTAAGAGTGCTATTAAAATTTTTTTCATGTCTTCCTCATTGCAAAATCACACGTATTTTAAGCCGAGATACTTTTTGGTGAAAGTTTATACATTTTTAATCCTGTCCGAGTTTACATGCACTGAGATATTTTAGGTTTCACCCATTGTCCTTCGAACTAACAGTTCCATCAAGCGATGGATTTGTTTATCTTTAGAAAGTTGCGGGTCTTCATGTACCGCCTTAAGAAGCTGACCGACAATACCAGCCATTGCTTTTTTCTGACGTTCGGTCAGAACTCCCCTACCGACCACCTTGTGGAGTAGATTCAGCGATTCCTTATAGCGGCCTTCCGTAAAGGCGTTATTGGCTTTAATAACATCTTCTTTAGCTGGAGAACCTTCAAAACTGGCGAGAAGTTCGGCTGTTGCGTCTGCCTCGGATGGTGACTTCTTACCGCAACTTAGAAGCAGAAAAATTATTCCCAAACAGGTCAGAATCAACAGACTGCTTTGTAGCAGGCCGCTGAATCGGGCAGTGGTGGGGGGGAAGTGTTTCTTTCGAGGTACCCGGGAGATAGAATGTTTCGATAAAATCAAAATAGGATACCTCAGTTAAAAGGCTGCCTCGAGAGTCGTTGTGGTGCTTGCACGGGTCGGTTCGAAGGGAAGACTTTTTTTGGTTGTGGGGTGGACAAGTCCGTAATCACCGCTGGCACGATCCCAGTGTTTTCTGTATTCGGCATGGCCATCTGAAAAGATGAAGTTGCCGCCTTTGTTATGTACATTTGCAGTTTGTTCGCGGCGTTCTTTGGTAAACCATGACGAGTGGTCGCTTTGACTGGCAAACATATGCCATTCCTGATACTGTGTATATTCCCGCCCCTCCAAAGCTGCTTTGGACCGGTTATTGGGTTCAGGCTGGACCCAGAGATGATTTGACAGGGACCATCCTTCCTGTATAGCGATGATTCTGCCGGGATTGGGAATCGCGGCTACCCGTCGGCCCATGACGACAGAGTTTACCAGGTATCCGGTGCTGCTGACTCGTGAAGGAGCATAAGCCGGGTTGTGATTCGGTCTTAGGCCGGGACAGGCATATACCGGGGTTGCTGCTTCCGGCTCCTTGGCGGATACAAAGGGGCGCAACAGCTTCAGGACATTATCCGGAGATGCCGGGCTGGCATAGTCGTAAACGGCGTGTGTTTTTGGGGGAGTTTTCTCGTATTCATCCTGGTACATTGCCAGTGCCAGGCCGACTTGACGCATATTGCTCATACAGGATGCTTTGCGACCCTGGTCTCGTGCAATATTGAGGGCCGGCATAAGTATGCCCATCAGAAGGGCAATGACTGCAATAACTACCAGCAGCTCGATTAGTGTAAAACCTTTCTTCGGCATGATTACACCTCACAAAAGCATATATGGTATAATACATTAGAGGATTGTAGATTAATACCGACGATTATCAAGGACAATTTCGTATTTTAATCGAGAGCGAACCATTTTACGACAAATTGTTGTTTGTCTAAAATAAGGCTTTAAGGGCTGATAGAGTTGCATCACAGCATCAGGATATGCTATAATCGTGGTTGGCAGGCATGTCAATAAAACTTATTCTTTCTGTGACGGTAAAGGCAAAAGCTATGCGCGAGCACAACGGGTTTACTTTGATAGAACTTCTGGTGGTAATTGCAATTATAGCGTTACTAATGGCGATATTAATGCCGGCCCTTCAACGGGCGCGGGAGCAGGTTAAGGAAGTAATCTGCAAGAGCCATCTGCACCAATGGTCGATCTGCTTTACGATGTACACATCCGATTATGACGGCAGGTTCATGCCGGGCATCGATGAAGATTGGGCGAGCGGCCAATACTCATGGATATATACGTTGATTCCCTATTACAACGAACCGGTTATTCGGCTTTGTCCCAGGGCCAAACGTACGGTCGATGAGGGCGGCACAATGCCCTGGGTGGCCTGGGACGTTAATAAAACCAATCCCAATGATTTTACCTATCTCAGAGATCCAATATACAAGA
>CAZWME010000375.1:0-5629 GCA_964634515.1 uncultured Pirellulales bacterium
ACTGCCATCTTCGACAACAGCAATTCTGTAGTCCTGATTGCGTCTCTCAAATACTTTTTTGATATCAAGAAAAAGAATTCTTATGGACTTCTCCTCATTGAAAGCAGGTAATAAAATCCATATTTTCATAGAGTAATCTCCCCTTCATTTATCTGATTGTTTAAAATAATTTCAACAATTTTCTGACCTGCCTTGCCTTCTCCGTATAAATTTGATTTGTGATGGACTTCTCTGCCTAACATAGAATTAAACGAATTATATATTTTAGTGGGATCGGTACCGGCAAGAATATTAAATCCAAGTTGAACTAACTCTACCCATTCGGTTTCCTCTCGAACAGTAACGCAGGGTTTTTTGAAAAAGTAAGCCTCTTTTTGCAATCCACCACTATCAGTTATTAAAAGAGAGGTTCTTTCCAAAAGGTACAGCATTTCTAAATAGCCAACCGGTTCCACGAGCGTCAATCCTGAGCATGAAACGTCAAGCTTTAGAAGCTGAATCATCTTCTTGGTTCGAGGATGAATTGGTATAACAACAGGAAACGCCCGGCTTATTTTTTTTAAAGATTTGAAAATCGATTTCAAATGCTCTGAGTTGTCTGTATTTTCCGCTCTATGAATGGTGGCTAAAATGAATTCACCTGAAATATCGAATTGAGGTTCTCTTGCATAATTTTTATAATAAATAGCGGTGTCAAGCATTACATCGCCAATAAAAAAACACTGGGCTTTAGTGTTGCTCCCGATCCCTTCGGATTTGAGATTCTTTACGGCTTGGTTGGTGGGACAAAAAAGAAATGTTGAGATGTTGTCTATTAATACTCGATTGATTTCTTCCGGCATGCGGCGGTTAAATGATCTAAGTCCCGCTTCGACATGGGCAACAGGAATATTAAGCTTTGCTGCTGCCAAAGCCCCTGCTAATGTTGTATTCGTGTCACCATAAACAAACACTAAATTTGGCGTTTCGGTCATAAGCACAGTTTCAATCTTTTCCAGCATTTGGCCAGTCATTGCGCCGTGGGGCAAATCGTTAATATCCAGAAAAAATTTTGGCCGCGGAATGCGCATCTCTCGGAAAAACAATTCACTCATGTTCTGGGCCCAGTGTTGGCCGCTATGAATAATAACTTCAGTAATCGGCGGCAGATTGTCGGCAGCGCGCTTATTATGTTCAGCAATAGCACGCGAGACTGCTGCCGATTTTATAAACTGGGGCCGAGTACCAACTATCGTGCAAATTTTCATTGTTAAAAAATGCTTTCTTTATTTAACTATAAAATACAAACTGTGTGAATGATAGTACATGACAAAATTACATGTATGAAAACTGCAGGTAAAATAAGAAATGCAGAATACAGATGCTAAAACCAGAAACTTATTAAACAGTAGCTGTTTCTATACGGTTGCCCAGGTTTGTGTTGCCTTTTCAAGATCCTCTAACGTATCAATTTCACACCATTTGTCATTTTTCAAAAAAACAGCATGATAATCAATCTGCCCAAGAAGCAAGCTGAACATAGTAAAACAGGGCAAGTTCGACAGCTCTTCCAAGGACAGGCTATCACAGTAACTAACAACTATTCGTGCACTCTCAGCAGATAGTTTCAGTGGCCCCATTACTTCACCGTCATTGGGTTTTTCCGTCTTTAGCTTCCATTCGATGATTTTATCTGTAGCTATGCGGACTTGCTGCAGGTCTGTTTTATAATTTCTAATATTTTTGGTGCAAATTGCATCTGGATATTCGGATTCCAGCAGTGCCATCAGATTTTCATGAGCGAAGAGTAAATCGGCATTAATATATACAAAGCCCTCCTGCATTTCACGATGCGCCTTTAACAGAGAGTATGTACAATGCGTATTACGATAATGCTCATTTTTATAGAAAGTCACAGGATAGGGCAGGTCAAGGCTATCAACAAATTCTCTCAGCACGTCTCCCTTGTAGCCGGTGATAATGATGAGCCGTTTCACTAATTCAACCGGTATAACGTTCAGTTGATGCTCAAGAATAGTCCTTCGGCCCACTTGCACCATACTCTTCGGTATCTCTTTTGTCAGAGGCTGAAGCCTTTTCCCGATACCGGCTGCGGGAATAATTAAATTTTGTTTTTTCAAAGCAAGCGACCTCCATCCACGATTACAGTTTTGCCATTCACAAATTTCATATCATGCACAAGTGCATACGTTGCATCGGCAATATCAGAAGGAACCGCTATTCTGCCCAGAGGTGTTATACCAATTTGCTCGCTTCGGTATGATGGTGGAGCAGATAGTGTCATATCGGTTTCTGTTAGTCCCGGCGCAACGGCATTGACTCGGATTTTTGGCCCTAAAGCATGAGCAAGCGATTTTGTCATCGACTTTACTCCCGCCTTAGCAGCACAATAGGCAATGTTGCTGCCAATCCCATTATAAGCAGCAATGGAAGTAATGTTGATAATACAACCTTTGTCAGTCTTCATTCGCTTGACAGCTTGCTGGATACAAAAGAAAACGCTCCTTAGATTAATCCTGATAATCTTATCGAAAAAATCACCATTGAGTTCATCAAGATTCTCAGACGGGATGTATTTTGTCCACCCTGCATTATTGACCAGGACATCCAGGTGGTCAAAGTGCCTGTCGAATTCTTTGAAAACCTTTTCAATAGCTCCTGGCTCAAGAAAATTGGCCTCAATGCCAACAGTTTTGTTCCCAATAGTTTTCAGTTCATCAAGAGTTTGTCTTGCTTGTTGCTCGGCAGGTAAATGGGTGACACTCGTGTCATATCCATGACCTGCGAATTTTAGGGCGATAGCTTTGCCGATACCTTTAGAGCCACCTGTAACAAGAACTGTTTTACGCTTAGTGTGGTTTGGCATAAGTTTTAACTCAACATGTCTCGAACTTTCTCTGGTTTAAAGAAGAAAATCGAATATCACTCACTTGTGGGCACGATATTTGATGATAGTTTCAAGGCTGTCCTGAGTTAGTGTTAGTGATGATCGCTCATTTTCCTCATCATATTTCCTTAAATTTTTGTAGCCATCTCGGGCTTCTCTGGTTAAAGCCTTTGCAAAAGAACCATCACGAAGGTTTTTAATCACGTTGCGAATCATTTTTTTAGTTGGTACTGTCGGCATTACTTTTTCGGAGTTCCGAAAAATACCAAACTGACATGTTGGGGATGCATTGTTTTGCCATACACGGTAAATACCCGTTTTTGCAGACATCAAAAGTAACTCTCCGATTTCTCCTGAGCCATACAGTTCCATCAGTGTTGCTTCAGGAGTAAAGCCTTCCTCGTTTAGCGTATCAAATGAAAGCCTGATGCTGCGGATTATAACCGGAAGCAGAAACTGTTCTATGAAAAGGTCAATCTCGGTTTCTTCTTTGAAAGTAACATGCATTGCAGCCGCTCGCGTAGCACCGATTCCCTTTGCTATCGCCAAAACAGTCTCCCATGCCCTACCTGAGGCATCCTGATGAACATCCACAAAAGCTGGAACCCCTCCGCCATCCAGATAATAATTACGAATAGGTTCTCCGGGCATCCGCGGCGCAAGCAGACAAATATCAACATCGTCAGGAGGAACTATTGCCTGATAGTGGATAGAATATCCGTGTGCAAAAATCAGTAAGTCCCCCTTTGTCAGGTTGGGTTCAATAAATTCCCGGTAGACTTGTTTCTGTGCTTGGTCCGGAATCAAAATAATAAGTATCGAAGCATCCTTAGCAGCTTTATCGATCGGCATGACCGTAAATCCGTCATTCTCGGCCTGGTTATAATAATCATCTTTAATATTACCTACAATAACATCGCATTTTGAATCTCTAAGGTTAAGGGCCTGCGCACGTCCCTGTATACCATATCCTATAACAGCAATGCGACGACCATCGAGATATTTCAAATCTGCGTCCTCGTCGTAATAGACTTTCATGATTTATCTCCATATTTAATTAGTTTTTTGATAGAGGCAACCGCATCCTTCTCTAAGCAAATGTCAATTATCTCTAACTGATTTTTCATTGCCACACGTTTGAAATCCTCCTGTATAGTACGTACTCTATCAAAATCTTTTTCGTCTATCTCCCGTTGAAAGTGAGTCTTACCATGAATCATTTCAAAATGTCTGTCATAATCTTCAACGGTCAATACAACAAACAAAGTTGCCAGCTCTGCCTTTATCAATCCAGGAATTATATTTACACCTTCTATGATAATAGAAGTACCTTCATCGTAGGCCCTCTTAATACATGCTTCTATTGGGGCCTTAATAACTTCTGATTGTTTGTAAAGGTTCTCAAACGGACTGATATCAGTGTGTGGACGGAAAGAGTAGTTATAGAGATATGCATTTTGTTCCCGAGAAACAAAACTTTGGGCAATTTCCCTTATAAATCCGCTACCCAGCCGATGAGCAATATTCAGTTCACCAGACAATCGCTTGGACAGAGAAGTCTTCCCTGTGCCCGCTGCCCCGCCTATCAAAATTATTAAAGGTTTATTTGTCATACTCATATCACATTACGATTCCCTTCAGGTCATGCATGGTTATTGATTTAATCCCAAGTTCCTCAGCATTTTTCCGAGTTTCCACAGTATTATAGCCCCAGCTAGCCAAGAAACAGTTAACGCCCAGGGACTTAACATGTGCCAGATGTGTTGGGTTGTCATCCACAAAATATACTTTTTTAGCTTCATAGTTCGTTCTGTGAATAATCTCTCTAAGCTGAACTCTTTTATCCAAGCTAAAAGATTTACCCAAAATATTACCAAACGGAACTGCCAGGCCGTTCTCCCTTAGAACCAAATCTATCGAAACCTCGTCCTTTGTTGAAGCAATGTAAAGTCTCTCTTCTGAGCAGACCATCTCGATAATATGCTCCATGCCGGGATACAGGGGATTCATCTCAATCCATCGTTTGGCAGCGCGATCCTGCATTTGTTTTCTTATCCTGTAGAATCTGTCAAAGAACCGGCGGCCCGCAGCCTGATGCAGCTGCTTGTTTTTTGCATAACGAGTAAAAAAATCATTGTTGCTATCTGTACCATCTTCTATCGTTCTCATCAAATAATAGTATTCGTTGGCTGGACCAACTAAATATCTGAACTTCATGAAAAGCGTCTTTGCTCGCTCATCATCGATATTAAGCTTTTCAGGCTCTGTTGGCTCAATGCCTTTATAAGCCAGATAAGAAACGACAAAACACTCGTACGCACTGTTTGCAATGACTCCATCAAAGTCAAACGCAATGACTTTATCCATTTAAATTATCTCTTCAATATACTTGACCAAATCCACCACCCTGCAACTATATCCCCACTCGTTATCATACCACAGCACAAGCTTGAGATAGTCTGATGCGTTAACCTCAGTCCATCGATGGTCAAGAATTGCTGAATATTCTGAACCAATAAAATCTGTTGATACCAACGGCTCAAAAACGTTGTGGAATACCTTATACTTTTGCTCTTTTTCTTTCTGTTCGAGCACGCGGATGACGTTGCCCTCGTGCGTGGGCTCGGCGAGGTTCGTCTGCACGCCCACGTCTCCGCCTTCGTCTTCCGCGGTGCCGGCGGGGCGCTCGGCGAGCAGTCGGCCGATCTCCGGGGCCACGGCGTTCAGCATCGCACCCCCGTG
>CAZWME010000376.1:0-5616 GCA_964634515.1 uncultured Pirellulales bacterium
TCCATATCGTCCACGATAAGGAAGTTGGCTGTCGTAAAGCTCCAGACGTTGCCTGCCCACGGACTGTCGGGATTGGTGTTATTAACCTCATCGACACGCCAGTAATAAGTAGTATTCCACTCGAGCAGTCCGGGTTCATAGCTTTCAGAGCCAAGGTTGCCGCTGCTCTTAAGCTCAAGTGAACTTGCATCGGTGCCAAAGTAAACTTCATGCGATGCACCAAAAACTCCCGGTGTCCAGGTTAGAATCGGTGTTTGCGTTACATCCACAGCGCTATTAGCGGGGCTTGGGCTGCCGACGGCGCCCTCGGTAGTAAAGCTCCAGACGTCGCCTTTGTGTGTGTTAGGAGGATCGGTCTCATCCACGCGCCAGTAGTAAGTTTTATTTAATTCAAGCGTGCCCGGATCATAAGTTGTTGTTCCCAGTAGCTGTCCTGCGGTGGCGTTGTTCACATCGTCAAAATTGCCGCCGAAATATAAGGTGTGCATTTTCGCACCCAGGCCGGAACTCCAGCTCAGCTCTGTATCCGGTTCGATAAATGCGCCGCCGTCGGCCGGGATTGGATTGTATGCCTTCCTGGGTGGAACCATAAAGCTCCAGACATCGCCCTTCCACGGGCTGTTTGGCTCGGCATTGTTGACCTCATCAACTCGCCAGTAGTAAGTCGTGCCCGGAACAAGACCGTCCGGATATGCAAATCCGGGAATACCGGCAACATAGAATGTCACGCTATGGTTGCCTCGAAATATTTCATCTGTGCCGTTGTTTACGTCTTCAAAACTATTGCCCAGATACACATCGTGCGAGACAGCGAAATCCCCTGCCCGCCAGCTAAGATTGATCCATGTGTCCTCGTGTACGGCGCCATCTTCCGGGAGCGGACGCAAAGCATATGGGTATCCTCTGGAACCCGGCATCAGGCTCTGAATCTCCTCCTGGTTTAACGCACGGCTGAAGACCCGGACATCATCAATTTCTCCAAGAAAAGGATCTCCGTCTGTGTTAAAGACACCTGCACCGATCTTGAATGTAAATCCGGCACTGCCACTCACCATGCCCCCTTCGTCACTTGCCGCCTCTTCGCCGTCGATGTAGATTACAATTCTTGTCGCATCTCCTGCTAAAGCCAGGTGGTGCCATGAGGGATATGTAAAGGGATAGTCTGCACCAATAAACGCCCACCCATTACCGGACATCCAGGTTCCGACCTGACCACCATTCTCCGATGTAAATCCAAACTCTATTAAATCATTCTGGCCGAAAAGGCTTGAGTAAACATTAACATTGTTCGCGCTGACCCAACCGGCCAATGTAAATCCGTCAAGGCCGTTGAGAAAACTCTGACCGATTTCCACGTATGCATCGTTTCCATTAAACTGCAAAGCGCTTCCATAAATACCATCAGTCCAGGACGTACCACCAACAAGGGTGCCGTCATAGCTATTATTTGACAGGTCATTGACAACTGTACCACCTCCCTCATCAAAAGGCCAATAAGCGACGAGATCGGGATCATTTAAATCAAAAGACCTGGCTGTGCTCGCAAGAATCAAGGCCAACGCAAAACCCGGGAGAATCAAGTTACTTATTTTCCGGCGCATAATCAGTATTCCTTAAATAGAAGAGTTTCAATAATGAGTAATATTAAGCTCACACACCAAAACCCCGACCTATCGGGATTATCCCTGTTACCAAAGCTAATGGATATCTTTTCGTCAGAGTAAGGGCTTGGGAGTACGGTTTGCGCATCCCCAAGCCCGTGAACATCATTTAATCAGAACTGAATATGGCAGCTTAATCCCTTTTATATGCTGCTAAGAGATAAGCAGGCAAATCAGTTTGACATCAGCATTTTATATACCATTTACAACTTTAATCTATTCCACCCACTGGAGCAGATACTGGTACTGTAAAGCTCCAGACTTCGCCCGTAACCCACGTGCCATAGAATACATCAACTCGCCAGTAATAGGTCGTACCGGCTTCCAGTGGACCGGGGTCAAAGCCCACGTCCATAGCCGGAGGGGCACCTGCGGCATTGGCGACTACATCAGGATCGGTTCCAAAATACACGCCATACATGACCGGATTCCAATCTACGTCCCAACTGAGATCTGCTTCAAGGTCTGTGACTTCCTGAGCATCGGCCGGATTGGGATTATATGCTCCCTTGGGGGGAATCCACAAACTCCACACATTACCGGTGTGTATCGTCGTACCGTCCACTTCGACATCATCGATCCGCCAGTAGTATGTCTGGCCTTCGGCCAAACCTGTAGCAAAATGTGTCGCCTCATTCACGCGGCCTACAAGCTCATCTGCTCCCGGCTCCGGGTTAGTGCCGAAATAGACATCAAACTCGGTTGCAAAGGGGCCCGGTGACCACGTCAGAATAGCAAGTGTATCGACGACTTTGGCACCATCAGCCGGATCAGGATTGGAGGACTCTAAAAAGCCCGAAATTACCTGCACTTCAATATCTGTCAGTACCTTGTCATAGAGTTGGACATCGTCAATTGAGCCCGGGAAATACCTGCCGTTCTGTGGGCCACTCATGCCGATTCTGACATCTGCGCCGGCCGTGAGGTTGTAGGTATTGTCCGAACCGGAGAAAGTTGTGTCTTCCACGCCGTCCACGTAAAAACGGGTAGCAGGAACCCGCAGGTTAGCTCCCTCGGCCACGACTAAGGCACCATGGTGCCATTCATCGTCGTCAACGTAGGTATCACCTCTGAGGTTGCCGCTGGCGTGCTCGGTACGCAATCTGCCTTGGTGGACACGCCAGGTCAGTCGCTGTTGACCTGCGCTCGTACCCCAGGTCACCATCTCGACGTTGCCGTCCGACGCACCAGGGGCAATCCTGAACCAGTTGGCAACGCTGAATGGCTGCTGGACACCATCAATAGCATTGATACCCTTGTACCCGTCTATGTTCACATAGTCATCAACACCGTCAAACTCCAGGGCATTGCCTATGTAACCTTCAATCAACTGCGGGTCCCCACCGAGAGTACCATGATGGTTATAGCCGGAGTAATCGAAGACATAGCCGAGATCAAGATACTTGCCATCGAGCTTCCACCACCCGACAAGATTCGGGTCGCTAACCTCTGTGAAAGGTGGTGTTTCAAAGTTCCAGATATCGCCTTTATGAGTGTCGGTGCCATCAAACTCATCGACCCGCCAATAATAAATCTTACCTGTTTCAAGCGGGGCTTCAGGGGTGTAGTTTGGTTCCGACTGCGCTGTGCCTCCGGTGGCATTGTTCACATCGTCAAAATTGTCTCCGAGGTAAACAGTGTGCTCGGTAGCATTCAGACCCGGCGACCAGCTAAGGATTGTGGCGGGATTTACAAACATCGCGCCATCAACTGGGCTGGGGTTAGAGGCTGTCTTGGGTGCAAGCGTAAAGCTCCATATCTGGCCTTTCCACGGACTGTTCGGATCCGCATCATTGACCGCATCGACCCGCCAGTAATAAGTCGTCTCCGCGACAAGATTATCAACGGCAACACCAACTGCAGACAGGCCCAGGGATGCAATGAATGTACCTTCAGTGCCGGCGTCAACATCGTCAAGGTTGTCGCCGATATACAGCTCTTGTGAGGCCGCATAGACTCCCGGCGTCCAGCCAAGGGCAACCGGCGTGCTCGATAGCACGGCACCATCGGCGGGGGTTGGGAGCGTCGCTATGCGAACGGGCAGGGCGTTGTCATACAACCTGATATCGTCCATAAGGCCGGCAAAATGGTCTGACGGTTCGGTTGTGTTATTGCCGAACGCATCCTGCTCGGTAGCGCCTATCGTGGGATTATTGCTGTGGCTGGAAATCTCCTGATCCACGAAGTCGGCCATGACCGTGGCTTTCTCGACCCCGTCCACCAACAACATCAGCAAACCATGGTCGTAACTGACCGCGACCTCGGTCCATTCTGTGCTGTCAAAAGGTATCGTCACCGTGTACTGGGCACTAGCGTCACACATGGCGGCTTGGAGAGTTCCTTCGTTGATGCGAATGGCCAATCCATTGGTCGAACCTCCCTCGTCGTAAAGTGCCTGTATGCCGCTGGTGCTGTCGGCCTTTACCCAGAACATCACGGTCTTTGTGGTGAACGCATCAATCAGCGGACCGACTGCATCCTGCCTGCCCTCGCCAAAGATTCCATCAAATCTCAGCGCTCCAGTGCCCACTATGCTGTCTGTCGAGATGCTGGTCCCGTTATTCGGATCCAGCGTCCAGTTCAACCCCCCAATCGTATCGTTTGCATCATTGTCGAGCGGCCAGTATGCTACCAGCTCCGCCGAAGCACTCCCGCCTATACCCAGCACAAAAACAAAACAAACAAAATAAATCAATTTCTTACACATAATAATCCTCCTTCAAAAATAAATTTAAATAACCATGTCTTGGCTACACGCCAAAACATGACACGTTTTGTTTTCGACAAAAATCAAAAACCTTACCTGTGAGAATTATCTATAAGGCACAAGAAAATCTCAAATCTAAGAACAGATCAGAAATTTAAAATCGAATAATGTTCTATCCCTGCGCAGGATAAAAAGTTACGATCTGATCCCGCCTCCTTCCTTCAAAAAAAGCCCGATACTATCTCTTAATGAAAAAGGATAGAAATTAGCTTTCAGGATTCAAAGCCTTACAACCTTGCCTTTTTATCATCAACCTTCCAACGAGGGTAATTTGTATGAAAAAGCCCAGGATTTTGCCCCTTGGAAGACTAAAATCCACATATTCCACTATATGTACATATACCAAATTAGATACTTTCTCGTCAAGGAAAAAATTAGCAATTAATAATTGCTTGATAGCCATCTTTTCTTCTGTGAGAGACCGCTATAGTGGTAAACAAGCTGTTACAGGAGATATCGAAGAGTATTTTATGGTTTTTATATTGTAGAGAAAAACGATATGATGTACAATATGTTCTGAAATGGTATTCAGAATAAAATAAAAAACCATATAAAACAGGAGGAACATTTCGCGCACCTTATAAAGTTATAACAAATGTAGTCAGAAATGGACGGTGGTTATATGTATAAGTCGAGAGGTTTCACGTTAATAGAATTATTGGTTGTAATTGCCATCATTGCTCTGTTGATGGGGATATTGATGCCGGCGTTGTCGCGAGTGAGAAAACAGGCCAGATCTGTGACCTGTCAGGCACTGCTTAAACAATGGGGTGTTATCTGGTCGATGTACTGCGACGATAACAACGGTCGTTTCTCTGAAGCCGGAAACCTCGGCTGGCTCCGTGGGACGTGGGTGATCGCGTTGCGATCAGAGTACAGAACAAAATCTAAGATTCTAATTTGTCCAGCGGCGGCAAAACGGCGACCCTCTGCCGGAGGCAGCATACTGGAGTATGGGGATTCCTCGCATACCTACATCATGGGATCAGGAGGGCTCTTTAATTTGCAAGAAGAGGCCAGCTACGGTGGAAATAACTGGATTTATTACGCTGAAGGCAATGGAACGATTCAGGGCCGTCCGATCCCCTGGAATTGGAAACATAAAGATGTGGCCCAAGCAAACCAAGTGCCCGTCTTTGCCGATACCATGTGGCGGGGCGGCGGACCCTGTTATCGTACTAGTGAGTC
>CAZWME010000377.1:0-5605 GCA_964634515.1 uncultured Pirellulales bacterium
GGCCTGACAACGCCGCCGGAGGAGATTGCAGCCGTTCGCAGTAAAAATGAATTTTCAGAGGTTCCCATAAACAATCCAAACAGTTAATACTCCGATTATCACAAATCGCTGATTTTACACAATGAGCTAATTAGCTTTTTTCAATATTGCTCTGGCGCGACGAGTTACATTTCTATTATTAGTAGCTTTTAATACCTTTCCTATAGCCGCGGCAACTTCGTCGGGATTTTGCAGGACTATCTTATCACAAATCGCCACGACCGCGAAGCAAGCCTCGTTCCTGACCAGCGGATCGACCATGTACGTCATTGCCATCGACAATGCCTCGGTCGTCGGCACCGTGCCCAGCACACCAAGAAGAAGCTTCTTTTCTTCGTTACGCTCAATCAATGCAGTCGCCTGCCTGCACATCTCAAGTTTCTTCTCGGTTGAAAGACTCTCATCTCGAACCAGGTTGATATAGCCGCGTAAAGTTGTAGTCTTTCGAGATGAAAACGGCGATTCCTTGGCCAACGCGAGCAAATGAGGCGCTGCATCAGCCGTTTTCCATGAGCAAAGCGCGCTGATAGCGGCTTCACGG
This sequence comes from uncultured Pirellulales bacterium, assembly GCA_964634515.1. GTDB lineage: Bacteria > Planctomycetota > Phycisphaerae > Sedimentisphaerales > Anaerobacaceae > NIOZ-UU13. The sequence goes on from CAZWME010000377.1 coordinate 581, forward strand.
ACCACTTCATTGGGATTATTAACTTCAGCTCGTACTGCATCAAGAGAGTCCGCCCCACCAATGACGCCGAGAACATGAAGCAGGGCACACTTTTGCAGCGGTTGGACCCGGCGCAGCAGGTTTGTAAGCTGTATGGTGTACGATTTGGGATTATCGGCTTTCATACAGATAGCACTCAAAGCCCGCTTAACTGCTTCCAGATCTTGCGAGGTCTTAAACCTTTCAAGCAGATCGAGCAGAGCCGGCAATTCCGTAAGACTGCCCAGCTCGCCCACTTTTCTCAGCGCAGACGAACGGATTTTCTGGTTGTTGTCAGTGGCGGCCTTCAACAATGCAGGAACACTTGAGGTCATCCGACGACGACTGATCAAATCGAGCGCAATGACACGTCGGCTTACCTGGCTGCTGTTTACCATCTCTATTACAGCCTGATCGACCTGGTGACCGGGCACCGAAGCTAAGCTTTCCTGAGCAGCCTGCGAAATCTCACTATCGCCATCATTTAGCAATTCCACCAGCACAGGTACTGCCGCTGCATCTCCAATTTCCGCAAGGGAACGGATAGCTGCAATGCGAACTGATTTTGCACCGCTCCGGGCCAAAGCAGACAATGTACGACAAGCCGCCGCATCGCCACGTTTACCCAGTGTCTGGATTACCAGAATTTGATTGTCGGCTGGAAGATTATTTAACTCTGCAGTCAATGTCCTGGTTACCATGGCACCGGTCATTTCCTGAGCGGTTTGGACGGCTGCAGAGAATAAAATGTAGTCGTCGCTGCGCAAGTGCTCCATCAGCAGAGACAAGCCATCTTTCCTCCGTAGAATATACCTCCGTGAAGTTTCGCCGGGCCGTCTCGGTATATTCCCCGAACTTCCCCGTGTTAGAATAGCCCCTCGCAACGCACCGGCACGGACCTGATGCGGCGAATCCAGTTTACGCATTTGGTCGTAAATGGCAACTGCCTCTCTGCGTTTGCCCTGGCTTGCAAGCGACTCGGCGCAGCGGAACAAACCTTCACACACTGCGAGCCGATTTTCGTCGGACGTATGTTCAAGAGCAGTTGTAAGGATTTCAGATGCCTCCGAGTTACCTATTTTACCCAACGCCCTGACTATCGCCGAAGTCACGTCGTCCTCTAAATCATGCTGCATAAGCATTTCCTTCATCGGTTCGACTGCCTTAACATCGCGGCGCACACCGATACTGCCGATTACACCAATCAGCGGCCTGCCCTTTAGTTTCCCAAGCGCATCGCGAAAGACCTCGTCCACCGCAGGATCGGGAATCGGCTCCAAACCGTAGCGGGCCATATGAGAGAATTGCTCGTCACCGAGCAGCGCGGCCAGCGGCGCTATGGCATCTTTAGTACCAACAATACTCAGCAAACGACAGGCGTCCATCTTTTCCTTAATTGATGCATTGGATTTCAGCACTGCAACAAGTTTGTCAACCTCCTGCTTAGCCGAAGGTACCACGGTTTGTCCGAACGTTTGGACCCCACAGGCAAGCAGCAGGGCGATGATAAGCATACAGTTAATTTTTGACTTTAACATGTCTTGGTCTCCTTCCGGGTTTATATGATCCATGGCTCACGCATTGCACGGCTGCGCATGCGATTGGCTTCAGGGTCGTTGATGAACTCTTCTTTAACGGGGTCATATTTCAAGTCGCGTTTAAGCCACATACAGATATTGGCCGCGTGCACCGCAGTCATGGTTCGGTGCATCACTACCGGATTGGCCACGGTCTGGCGGCGAGACTTAACACAGTCTAAGAAATCACGAACATGGCTCATCGGTCGCCCCGTACGGGCTACATAGTCATAGACAATTTTCCTGAAATCATCCAGCATAGCAGGCGAAGAAACCTCCGGTTGGGAATAGCCGTCAGCCGCTGCCACCCATCCACGCGTTCCCTCAAAGCGGACGCCGCACGAACCACGCCAGTATTTCTTGTCCATATCGCGTTCCAGAATCATCTTTATACCGTTGGCAAACTTGGTCACCATCCCATCGCCGCTTTCGTTGTTAACGTATCCGTACTCGACAGGCGCAGTATCTGCCGCACCAATGGCCACCTGGCACGATGCGAAAGTATGAGCACCCCATTCGCCGATGCAGCTTGTATGGAAATCATAGTGACCCCGCCAGCCGCCACGCGTGTATTCGGCATTATAAGGCCGCCACGGGCACGGGCCAAGCCACTGGTCCCAGTCCACCTCTTCCTTCGGCGGCAACGGTTGCCCCGGCAGCCAGTCGTGTCTCATTTCAGCCGCATCCCACGGAGCAATATGTGCCCGAACGGTGTGTATATCCCCGAGCCTGCCGGTTCGAAGCATCTCGTTGCAAAAAGTAAAATTACCCTCACTCAACCGCTGTGTACCGGTCTGATAAATCCGGCGATAGCGCCTTGCGGTTTCCACCACCCCCTGGCCTTCGGCTATAGTCATTGCCGATGGCTTTTCGGAATAAACATCCTTGCCTGCCCGCATCGCCATTATAGATGCCAGTGCATGCCAGCGGTCGCCGGTAGTAACCAGCAATGCATCAATATCGGTGCGCTCAGCTAAAAACTCCGGCGTGTTGTGATATATTTTGCAGTCCTTGTTACCGTACCGCGTATCCACTATTCCCTTAACTTTCTCAGCCCGTGCCCTCTGCGGGTCGCATACTGCGACAAATTGCACGTCCGACTCCGGCAGCATCCACCGCAGGTCATGCGAGCCGCGGTTACCAATGCCGATTCCGCCTAAGACAATGCGCTCACTGGCCGGAACTTTTCCGTCCTTGCCAAGGGCGGTCGAGCTAATGATCGTCGGCACGGCCATTAGCCCTCCTGCCATCTTCGCGGCACCTCGGATGAACTGCCGCCTGTTTAAGTGCTTCCCTTTTGCTCGACTCATGGGTTGCCTCCTTCTTCAAAAAAGTTAAAATTTATATGCAAATACAGATAGATCTCTGACTTTATATCGCCGAACCGAATTATCAGCCCCGCGATATTACCAATCCGGGATTTTACCAGAACCACCGGCCAATAACAATACATTTCAATATAATTTCGATAGAAAACTACCCTGAGTCATTGACCAAAATTACATGGACTTTGAACAAACGTCTGTTATATTAACAATCAGAGACTTTTATAACGAAACCATATTTATGGCAGGAGATTTATTGCCATGACCAAGTTGCTCGCATCACAGAAACGTGCGCAGTCCCACGGCGAGGAAATCGCTAACAGCATTAGCCACGGCATAGCCTTCATGGCCGCAGTCGCCGTCTCCCCGGTTCTTATTGTTTCCGCGGTTCAGCATTACAGTGCATCTGCAATTGTCGGCGTGAGCATCTTCGCGTTCACAATGATGCTGCTCTACATCACATCCGCATTTTACCACATATTACCGGCCAATAAAGCCAAAAGGGTATTCCATATTCTTGACCACAGCGCCATCTTTCTGCTGATCGCAGGCACATATACCCCTTTCACGCTTGGAGTACTTCGAGGCGCCTGGGGCTGGACTCTGTTTGGACTCGTTTGGGGCATAGCTGTTGTGGGTGTCGCCCTCAAGTCTATCGGGGGCGTAAGGTACAAAAAGCTCTCAACCCTTTTGTACCTTGCCATGGGCTGGCTCATCATAATTGCCGTAAAGCCCCTGTGGCTCAATATGCCGTCGTGGGGGCTCTTTTGGCTGGCTGCAGGAGGAGTCGCCTACACAGCGGGGGTGGGCTTTTACGCCGCCAGGCGGATTCCCTACGCCCACTTCGTCTGGCACCTCTTCGTTATAGCCGGCACCGCATGTCACTTCGTCGCCGTCCTGAGATACGCCGCCTGACCATACAAATTCGCTAACCGAATTTATTTCCAATTAACCAATCTCTAATATTGTCATCCTCGCATGTCCTTAGCGGGGACCCAGCTTCTCTAAAAACTCAACACTCAACACTCAACACTAAAAGCTAAATCGCGGCAATCTTCAATCATTATTCGAAAATGTAGGATGGGCTTTAGCCCATGCGGTTTTCTAATTCCCCCGTGTCATTTCGACCGAAGTGAGCGAAGCGAACGTAGTGGAGAAATCTGTTTAAAATATTTGCCATTCTGAACGAAGCTTGCCCCATAGGGGTGAAGAATCTCAAACCTAACTCAAAACTAAAAATTCAAAACTCAAAACTGATTTAAGAGGCTAAAAACTCAACATTAAAAATTCAAAACTAAATTACGGGCGGCACTCTCAATCTTAAGGGCCTTAAGCGCCGGCGAATTGCCGGTTGTGTAGAGCGTATTGTTAATCAAAATCATCTTCTTGTCTCAAGTAGTATTCAAGACCTCTAACAAGATTGGTGCTTCTCTCAGCAGTCATACTTGCGGGTACCTCATGATAAATATCTGTAATATCACCCATTTTATCTCGAATCCGTTCACAAAATTCGCGTGCCTTGACCCGATCACCTTGCTTGATTCCCAGTCTCTTACACCATCGTTGGTCAATTAAAAGGTTCCACTTACTTTTCGATGATGGTGCTAAAGGGCGGTAGGATGTATCAATTGTATCATCACAAAAGCCGGCAACATTGTGGGCACATGGTCTGCAAATATCATCTATGCCTAATTCTATCTTCAAACAAACTTCTCGGTTACTATCAATTTTTTCTGAAACGCTATGAACTGCATGGCCGTAGGGATGAGGCTTAAATATCATATTGCCGGTACCAAATGAGGTAATAATATCCACAAAATGGTGTGGCTTTATTGAGATAGTTGACTGCATCGTATTCCTTTCATCCATTGTCAACTACCATAATAAAATAATATGCGGCTCGATTCCAGTACATTCTAATTAACCAACTTGTGCCATAGGTATCCACCAATTCACTAATCCTCTAAATGTCATCCTGAGCGGAGCAAAGCGCAAAAGCCTGCCCTGAGCGCAGCCGAATGGGAAGGATCTTTTAAAAAATTGTTGTCAGTGCGAGCACCTCACCTGATTCTCAGGATGCATACAAAAGAAAATGGTAAAGAATG
>CAZWME010000378.1:0-5599 GCA_964634515.1 uncultured Pirellulales bacterium
AATATGGTAATCATTGGGCACCAGTCAGTAAAGGCCGACTGTAATAAATTCAAGCCGACAAACGCGGTAAAACATAGCCAATATTGCGAATGATAATGCGCGAGTAACACACTTAGCAGCACAAAAAACCCGCAATTCCTCGTAAACATCTTTCAATTGTCATAATTCACCTACTGGAAAAATCAGTTCTGCTCAATTTCGTTTTCTTTCCTGGCGGCGGTTTTGCACGCCTGTCTGCGTGACATTATTCCGCAGGAAAGTGCCATTATCGGTATCGCTATTAAGCTTATAACGGTCATTTTGCTCCAACCAAGATGCCAATACTGCTTCAGATTAAGCGCTAACAACACAGTTATTGCTATTGAGATAATCAGGCAGAAACCACAGTTGCATGTCGCGGATTTCGGCTGAGCCTTTATCCTGAACAACACTTTTTCCAGGAGCTTTAGTATAGCAGGTAATGCCAGAAGAGTAACAGTGCCGGATAGTGCCATGATCGCACATAAGAATATTCCCACTGTTTTATAAGGAATCAAAGGTGCGGCCAGGAGAGGTAAAAATCCTATTGCAATCACGAGGACATTTCTTGTTATCGCCTTGGCCGGCTCGCCGAACATCAGGCCGACGCTTTTTTGCCAAGAGCCGGTTTCGGCAAACTCTGCCCGTGCACGTTCAAGGAAATGTATCGCAAAATCGACGGCCATACCGAGTGTCAGTGCACTTAGTACAGCTACAGGCATATCATAATCCTTACCTACCAGGCCGATTATGCCATAGATAACGATTATTGTTATCAAAAGAGGCACCATACATACGATACCCCACAGAGGAGAACGGAACAGTATCGCCATCATAAGAAAGACAATAATGAAGCTGCCCATAAACGACTGGAGCATCCCCCAGACCATCTTGTTCTGCCAGACGGTGTTGATATAGGTCAGTCCCGCCCAATTGTATTCGAGGGGCACCGGCGGCGGATTTTCGCTGAAAAACTCATCAACGACTTTAACGACTTTTTCCATATCCATATTGTCACCGCTGGGCAACTGCATCCAGATATTGGTGTGCATATAATCGGTAGTCACCATGTGCCAGAGGTCATCGGGATTGTGGCTGCTCTGGAACTGAAGCAGACACTGTGCAACGGCATTTGATGAATCGGGAATTTTATAGTTTTCCTGCTTTCCGTCTATCAGCTCCTGGTGGACCTTCTTTACAACATCCGCCACGGAATTGCTTTTTCCTACAAACTTAGACTGTTTGAGACGTTCCTGCATTTTTGAGATATAGCGCAGGACGTTGGGTTGTTTGAAAGGTTTTAGCCGCTCAGCTTCCAGTTCGAAAAAGTCGGCAATCTCATACCAGAGGTCAAAATCTTCGTCTTCGGCTGTATCGAGTTTTGTATTGGCTAAATCGCTTAATTTTCTCAACAAATCCTCTTTACTATCGACATCTGAGGCGGATTGAGAAATATTCTTGTCCAACTCCGCAGCTAAAGCGGGGGCATTCGGCAGCTCCTCTTTTAAGACGGACAGCTTTTCCGAAAGGCGTTTTTTAAGTTCGCCGACATATTGTGTCGAGACGGTTTTATCTTCGGCAGGGTCGAGTACGAGATAGGCCATATAGGTACCGCCAAAATGCTTTTTTAATTCAATGTCCGCCTGCCGGATAGGGTGGCTTTTGGAAAACCATTTAACAGGATTGTCATTTATCTGGATTCGTGTAATACCGTATAGTGCTACGGCCGTAATTATCAGAATAATGACGAGAATGGGCTTTGCTTTCGTATAGGTAACGCCTCCGGTCGCACTTAGCAATTTGCCAAGCCAGCCTTGTTTTTCCGCATGCTTTGTCGCATGGCCGAAGTTCTCCAGAGAACTTTCTTTTATCATCATCACATAGGCGGGAACGAAAGTAATCGTGCATAACCATGCAATCATAATTCCGATGGCAACGAAGATGCCGAAGACCTGTACCGGCGGAATCGGCGTAAGTGCCAGTGAAGTAAAGCCGGCCGCGGAAGTCAAAGAAGTGTAGAGCATAGGCATAAACAGATTGCTCATGACTTCCATAATTGTGTTTTTTCTGCCCTTTTCTTTTGTATAGAGGTCGAAGAACTCGGAAAGAATGTGCACCGAGTCCACGACAGCTATCGGCATCAGGAAAATCGGTATCATCGAACTCATAATGTGTACGGGATAACCGAAACCAATGAGAAGCCCCATAGTTGAAATTACCGAAACCATAGCGACAATCATCGGGGAGATAACCAGGACAATTTTGCGGAAGAAAAGCAGCATAAGTATAAATATCACCATCATCGCCAGGGGCGCCGAGACGGCCATCTGGATAAACATTTCAACGCCAAAAGTGTCTTCGGCCACGGGAAGGCCCGTGATGTGATATTCTTCGTCGCCTTCGAACTCGGCGATTTTTTCTTTCAGCCTGCTATATACCTGATAACTCAAATGCTTGTTCGTTAAGGGCAGATATAGACAGACAGCTTTGCCATCTTCAGAAATAAGCGTGCCTTTAAGTAAAGGATTGGACATAGCTTTATTTCTTATTTCCCGCGCCTCGGCATCAGTAGCGGGCGGTTTGTTCATCAGCCACTCGAACGTAACCACACCGGGACCGCCCTGGCCGATATGGTCAACCGTCGAAGGAGCGAGTAAATCGACTTCAATAACTCCGATTTGTTCATTGGGGTCTTCTTCAGAAGGCCAGCGAAGTGTTTTTGCAAATTCTGTCAGCTCATAAACCTTCGCTAACGATGAAGTATTAAAAACACCATTCGGATCTTTATTATTGACGATGCCCACTACAACAATATCACTCAAAGCAAACTGTTTTTTTGTTTGGTTGTGAAATAACCGCACAGGCTCATCGGGCGAGAGCATATTCTCCGGGTCGGTATCGACCTTAATCAAGGGAATGAATGCGCCGAGTACGAGGGTGAACAGCACCATTATTACGGTGATTCGTTTATAGTGTTCTGTTGAGTAATTTGCGATTTTCTGCTTAATATCCATTTCTTCGGCCTCAATAAAAAATATCAGTAAAGATTGAAATCCATTTACAACAGTTTAGTAGTTTCCGTTGGTCGAGGCGCTTTTACCACCAGAACCCGAAACACCTTTTCGCTTTGGTTGTACCAGCAGTGCGGTATCCTCGCAGGGCTGTTTATCAATATGTCAGGTCCAACTTCCTTTTTTTCTTCTCCAATTTCTACTACGCCTGTTCCTTCAAGAACATAAAAAAATACATCAACCGGTGTAATATGCTTTTTTAGAGCTTCACCCGGCTCCAATGTAATATGTATAGCCTGGGCATGTTCTGAATCGTATAGCATGGCGGCTTTGACTTTATGCGGATTCTTAATAGCCTCTGCGCTTCTGGCATTGATAATTTCCATTGATTTAGCCTTTCTTTGTCCTAAATTAGACAAAATTCTTCTCTAAGCTGCCGGGCAGTTGGTGTATCCAGCAGTTCCCTATTCTCATACGAGCAGTAAGTAATAAATCCTCCGGAGATATTCTTCGCCTCAAAGCCATTTTGCATCAAAATTCTAACCGCAATATAGCTTCGGATTCCGACTGCACAAAATACATTGATGACTTTATCTTTGGGTAATAATTCCAAACTGTTGCGTAATTCATCAACCGGAATATTTATCGCTCTGGGAATATTATTTCCATCAAACTCTTTTTTTGTACGAACATCAAGTATAAAATCATCGTTATCAAGCTCATTCCAGTGGACAACTTTAACAGTACCATCAAGGATATTCGATGCAGCGAAGCCTGCCATATTCACCGCATCTTTACCGCTGCCGTATGGCGGGGCATAGGCAAGGTCCAGCTCCTGCAGGTCAAAGACCGTCATGCCGGCCCTGATTGCAACAGCGAATATATCAATTCTCCTGTCCACCCCATCAGAACCAACGATTTGGACACCGAGAATTTTGCCCCTGGGCTTTGAAAAAAGCATTTTTATATGCATCTGTTTAGCGCCGGGATAATAACAAACGTGGTTAGCAGGATGTATATACAGTTTTTCATAGTCGATATGGGTCTTTTTCAAAGCCTTTTCACTGGCCCCGGTCATAGCTACCGTATGGTCGAACAGCTTCAATATTGAAGTGCTCAGTGTGCCGCTGTACCTGCGATTTTTACCACAGATATTATCGGCTGCCATTCTACCCTGTTTGTTGGCAGGCCCGGCCAGAGGAATCAGACTCGATTTGCCAAGAACAAAATCTTTCACCCCAATAGCATCACCAACTGCGTAAATATCAGGGTCGCTCGTCTGCAAATACTCGTTGACCTTTATACCGAGACGAGAATCGATTTCCAAACCAGCCTCTTCGGCCAGTTTTACTTCAGGCTTAACACCTATCGCAAGGACGGCAAAATCACAGCATAATTCCATTCCGGATTTCAATCCAACAAACAGTTGGGAATCCGTCTGCCTGAAATTACTTACTGCGTCACTGAACCATAAGGCAATACTGTGCTCATGGAGATATTGATGCAGCAGATTCGCCATTTCCCTGTCCAACACAGGCATAACCTGATCGGTCATTTCAACAATCGCCACCAACATACCCCGGTCGCGAAGATTCTCCGCCATTTCCAGGCCGATATAACCTGCTCCAACTACCACAGCCCGCTTTGGTTTTTCTTTTTTGATAAACTCATCTATGCGGTCCATATCCGGGATGTTTCGCAGAGTAAAAATCCTTTCCGAATCAATACCCTCTATAGCAGGTTTTGCGGGCTCGGCGCCGGGGGACAAAATCAATTTATCGTAATCTACAAAATAAGTATTCCCGGAATTGAGGTCTTTAACTTCGAGAAGTTTTTTGTCCCGGTCTATTTTTACGACTTCATTATTTATCCTGACGTCAACGTTAAACCTTTTATTGAACCGCTGCGGTGTCATTAACAAAAGATCGTCCCGTTCCTTTATTGTCTGACCTATGTAGTAAGGTAAGCCGCAATTGGCGAAAGAAATATAAGGGCCTCTCTCGAAAATAATTATCTCGGCATTTTCATCCAGTCGTCTTAACCTTGCCGCGGCGGAAGCACCGCCGGCGACACCACCAACAATCAAAATCTTTTTAGCCACAATTACGATCCTCTCTTACTTCTGCGAGCAATTCATTTAATGATATTTGTTTTTGTCTGCAATGATCAACGAGACACCTTACTCAACCACTTCCACATTGTATTGAACGGGGCATGTCAGCGAGCCGGAAACAAGGCAATACTGTTCAGCTAATCGGGCTATCTCCTCTATTTTTTCAGCCGAACCGTCATCGCCCAGACTTACTTTCGCTCTAACTTCAACATTCGTAAAGCGCAGACCGTTTTTTGTTTTTTCGACTTTACCTTTTGCATCCGAATGATAAGAGGTGACCTCAACCCCATATTTCTTTACAAAATGAAAAAAGACCAGCATTATACAGCTATTGATTGCAGCTACGAACATTTCCTCCGGATTCAATGAATTCGGGCTGCCGCCATATTCCGGAGGGGGACCAATGTCAGTTTCGCTTATCCCGCTCATTTTGGTCTTAGCGGGTTTACCTGAATTT
>CAZWME010000379.1:0-5586 GCA_964634515.1 uncultured Pirellulales bacterium
TGTTCCCTGGGATTACATTATCTCCAGTCTGTGTATAACACTTACGGCCATTATCTTCGCAGGATCGCTCAGTCTGTATTTTTCCATTGGCAACCGTCGTGCCTATGTTGTAATCATCAAGACCGTTTTTACTCTTGGTGTTTTTTTTGCATTTTTTCCGACAGTACTTGGTGCTCTATTCGCACTACTGTCGCGTAATTTTGCTCCTTTACTGAGGTCTCCGGGTAATGTTACTCCTATGCTGATGGTTCTTTTTGCACACTTTAATCCTTTCGGAGCGATATCTCTCAACACTGCGACAATGATGTCACCCACTATGCCGGCCGGAATGCCTTCGTTCTATTGGCCTTTGCATTGTGTACTTATGTTAGGGTGCTCTGCTTTGTTAATAGCTTGGTCGATAAAGGTGGTGCGCAAGGTGGCGTTGCGCCAGGCCGTAGGCCAGCTTGATCTCACATCAAAACACAAATATCGAAAACAAAAGACGGCATTGTCTAAGACCCCCGGTGAGCAGGAGCCTGCCGGCCTTATCAGGCGGGTAAAGGGGTCCCCGGTCCTCTGGAAAGAGTTGAGAGCCCCGATTATTCAGGGGGCCGAGGGAAGAAACAGTATCATCGGTCTTGCGATTACTATTATCGCTCTTTTAGTAACTTATGCCACATGCGCTAAAGAAAAATGTCTCGACGAAGATTTTACTCATGTTGCATACACGTTGATGTTCATGCTTATAGGCCTGATTTTTAATATGGTGCTTTCAGCTACCTGCATCACTTCCGAGAAAGAATCACGTGCCTGGCCTATTTTGCTGGCTACGTCTATGAACGATTGGCAGATTCTTTGGGGAAAGGCCGTTGGAGTATTTCGTCGGTGCCTTCCTATTTGGTTGCTATTGGCCGGTCACATTTTACTTTTTGTATCGGTAAGATATATTCACCCGATTGCCATAGTCTATCTGTTCATGCTTATTACAGGGATGGTGGTTTTCCTTACCTGTGTCGGTATGTATTTCAGCATTCTTTTTAAACGAACCACTACTGCAGTGGTTGCCAACTTCGCCTTAGCTGTAGTACTCTGGATAATTATTCCGGCATTGCTCGGACTGGTGACAACAACGATTCATCGCGATAAAGTTGAACTATTTGAAGCGTATGTGTCTGCCAATCCCGTAGTCCAGGCTACTACGATTATGGGTGGAGCCGGTGGCCAGCGTAATGCTAAGATAAAGCTATCCAAACTCGAATTTAACTGGCCTCCGGGTATTCACGGCGAGGGAATTTCTGCGACAACAGCCCTTTTGTTGATTACAACGATGATATATATCTCTGCCGGCTTTCTCTTTGCCTGGCGAGCCAAGTGCCGATTGAGACGCAATATTTTCTGAGTGTGCTTTAAGCGATTATGACTACCGGTTTGATTAATGTTGTTGCTCAGTTTTTTGGACTTTCCTGGCTGACCGGGCCCATTTTTAATAAGGAGCTTCGTGTATCCAGCCGACGACGCAGAAATTACGTTCTGCGCTTTGCTTATCTGTCTTTGCTGACCATTTTTCTGGTTCTGGTCTGGCTTGAAGAGGTACAGCATAGTGGTTCCTCCGTATATAGGATTTCCCGAATGGCCAGAGCCGGACAAACCATAATTATGTTCATCGTCTGGTTTCAGTTTCTCGCTACTCAGCTTGTCGCAGTGATTATGCTCAGCACCTCCATCAGCGACGAAATTTACAACCGCACCCTTGGCCTGCTGATGACTACGCCTGTCAACAGCTTTCAAATAGTTATGGGAAAGTTATTCAGCAAGCTGCTCCAGATTATTTTACTTTTGGCTATAAGCTTGCCGCTGCTGGCTATTGTTCGCGTCTTCGGCGGTGTGCCCTGGAATTATGTCATCTCCAGTCTTTGCATAACGCTCACGACTGTTATTTTTGTCGGCTCACTCAGTTTGTTCTTTTCCATATTCAGCCGAAGAGCCTATATTGTAATTATTATGACCATCCTGACGCTTGGTATGATTTTCGCCTTGATACCTCTTTTAATCACTTTGTTCTGGCGTTCTAACTTGCAAAATATCATATCCGAGAAGACTCTATTTTCTGTACTTTTTCAACCAAATCCCTATGCTATTCTGGCTTTTAGTACCGAGGCGATGATGTCTCCACGTATGGCCGGCGGGATGCCTTTCTACTCTTGGCCTTTGCACTGTGGAATAATGCTGACCGCTTCGGTTGTGATATTAATAGTATCTGTTAGTATGGTTCGCAAAGTGGCGCTGCTTCAGGCCACGGGGCAGATAAATATATCCTCTCGGAAAAGCCTCTTTCGTAAAAAAGCAGTCCGGGCCTCGGCCAACCAGCAGGATTGTAGCACCGTGCCCAGACGCATTAAAGGTCCTCCTGTTATCTGGAAGGAGCTGAGATTCCCCCTGTTAGGACGGCGCAAAATCGCAGCTTTAATTGGTATCTTTGTTTGTCTGAGCTTACTGTTGATAACCTATTTGCTTTGCTTCGGAGAAGGTATATTAGATGACGAAGAAACTCACATGTTATATGCTGTAGTTTTTATGGCTCTGGGAATACTGTTTACCATTATTTACCCTGCTACCAGTATCACTTCTGAGAAAGAATCCCGCTCCTGGCCGTTACTTCTGGCCACGACCATAGATGACAGGCAGATACTATTCGGCAAATTTATCGGTATCCTGCGTCGTTGTCTGCCCATCTGGCTTTTATTGTTTGGCCATGTTTTTATCTTTAGTCTGGCTGGTTATATCCATCCTGTCGCCATTATCCAAATAGGTATTCTGGTGGTCTGGATTGTGGTTTTTCTTTCCGGCAGCGGCCTGTATTTCAGTTCTTGCTTTAAGCGCACCACCACCGCGGTTATTATGAATTTTGCTTTAGCAGCGGTGATTTGGGCTATCGTGCCACTGCTGCTGGGACTCATCTCGCTTATCACACACGAGGGGGATTTTGTAGAGGCCTATATGGATACCAATCCTTTTGTTCATGTCGCTGTGATTATTGATGCCACCGCCGACGGGAATCCGGTAAGAATAACGAGTTATAACTGGATTGGGTCTGGCTTTACGGATGTAGTGCGATCTACGAGCTGGATGTTGACTTGCCTGGCGGTGTATATTTCGTTAGGCGCCTTTTTTGCCTGGCGCGCAAAGTGCCGATTCCGACGTAATATCTTCTGATTATTATTTGAGGTTGAATTTGTGGCTCGGATTTTACTGGAAAATGTTAGTAAGATTTATGACGGAAAAGTTAATGCCGTCTCCAATTTCAATTTGGATATTGCCGACGGTGAGTTTATGGTAATTGTGGGCCCGAGCGGCTGTGGAAAAACCACAACTTTGCGAATGATAGCCGGTTTGGAAAAAACTACTACGGGCAATATTTATATCGGAGATATTCTGGTCAATGACGTTCCTCCGAAAGAGCGTGATGTTGCTATGGTGTTCCAGAATTACTCTTTGTATCCACATATGACTGTCTATCAGAATATGGAGTTTGCTCTTAAAATGCGAAACTTACCTGCCGGGCAGATAAAAAAACGTATTAAAGAGGTCACAGTGTTGCTTGGCATCGAGCGTTTATTGAATCGAAAACCAAGGGCTCTGTCCGGTGGTCAGCGGCAACGGGTTGCTCTCGGCAGAGCCATCGTTCGCAATCCTAAGGTTTTCCTGTTCGATGAACCTTTGAGTAACCTTGACGCCAAACTGCGGGTAACTACGCGGGCGGAACTGAAAGCACTGCAACGCAGGTTGCAGAGTACTTCTGTTTACGTTACTCATGACCAGGCGGAAGCTATGACCCTGGGCGAACGGATTTGTGTGATGTATAACGGCGTAATTCAGCAGGTAGCCGGCCCGATGGAAGTATATGAGCGACCGGTCAATAAATTTGTAGCGGGTTTTCTTGGCACACCGGCTATGAACTTCTTTACGGGCTTCCTAAAGTTTAACAATGATACAACTTCTTTCGTGATTGACAATGATATTATTATATTACCACAACGCTTAAGAACGGTACTAAGTGATTATCATGACAAGGAACTAATCCTGGGAGTAAGGCCGGAGAATTGTTCGCCTCATCAGTATTTAGGGCAGCTTAATAATGCTATCTCCGCAACTGTTAATGTTATTGAGCCCATGGGAATCAGAACAGATGTTTACCTGACCAGTCATGCCGGGAAGAAATTCGTTGCAGGTATTGGTCCTTACACTAAGCTAAAGGTAAACGATGCAGTGAAAATATATATTGACCTGGAAAAGATTCACATTTTCGAGCATGGAGAAACCGGTAGAAATATTACCATATCCGGCAGTGCATTAACCTGACCGGGCTAATGGTCTTAAAAACAAGTAGTCAGATCGAAGATGGCGATGGGTATCTCCATCGAAAAACCGTATCAGGTAAGTATAAAAAATCAAAACCGATGAAATCTATATACGACTTTTTGAGCAATTACTACTGATAGTTCCGTTATGAGGAAGAACCGAGCGGCAGTTTTACCTGTCAATAGATTGTGAGGTTACAGTGGGGCAGCGACGAAATAAGGTCATAACCAGGAGATTTTTCGATAGTAATAGTCCCAATTTGCTGTTGATTAGACTAAAACTTGACATAATTCGAAATACTCAGCGTATTCTTGCTTGACAGGCTCAGTAAAAGTCTATATTTAAGTGTATTATTGATTGTTGACTCGGTAAAACCGTAGTCTAAAGGATTGTTGTCTCTAATTTTTCATCGTAAGGAGAGTATGTTATGGCAAAAACGAAGGTAGGTGTTAAGCCGATGACCAAGAGTGAAATCGTATCTGGTATTGCTGATAAGACAGGATTGACGAAGAAGGATGTTAATTCTGTATTTGAAGCAATGGCTGGTCAAATTAAAAAGAGTCTCGGCCGTAGCGGCGCCGGTGCATACACCGTGCCCGGTTTAATGAAGTTGGTCGTACAACGAAAACCTGCAACCAAGGCTCGTAAGGGTATCAATCCCTTCACTGGGGAAGAAACTATGTTCAAGGCTAAGCCGGCGCGAAATGTTGTGAAGATTCGGCCGCTTAAGAATCTTAAAGAAATGGTTTGACTTTTGGAAGAATAAAGACAGGCTAAACGGGCCCACATTATATCATCATTTTGTGGGCCTGTTTTTTAGCTATATCTTTAGAAGGCCGAAAACCTTTATTCATCATGCTTTTGTCAAGAATGTATCGGAAAAGCTGGATTATTAATCCAGCAGGTACTTTCCCTGAGCCGAAAAAGGCCGATGTTTTTCATAAAATTCATGACGCAGTTTTATTCGATATGTTGCGGCTGTGGATTTGAATGATTATCCTTGTCAAAATTTCATTAAATTGGGTTTGATTGGGTTTGAATTGGCTTTGTTTTTTGGCCCATAGCCGCGTTTTCTTCATAATCGGTTGTAAATAAACACTTTGCATCAATTTTTCCCCTTTAGACAAATTGGCTTTGAATTGGCTTAAATTGGCTTAGATTGGGTTTGAATTGGCTTTGTTGTCTGAATAACCAAATGTCCAACATACACGTATTTACTTGTCATAAAAGAGCTTAGGTTAATTT
>CAZWME010000380.1:0-5554 GCA_964634515.1 uncultured Pirellulales bacterium
CGGTATTTGAGATTGCACTCGTTGTTGATCTCAATGATCACATTTCGATAATTATGTGCAAAGAGCCAATCGATGGTATTGTCGACTCCTCTGAGCACGGCGGCCTCGTCTTCTAACAAATCTTCCTGGTCATTGTAGAAGAGCCCCAAGATGGCCACCATTCCGATTTCATTGACTCGATCCAGAATTCTCTTCAAGCGAGCCATGTACTCTGGGCGTAATTGGCCCTTGGGATCTATGGCGGAATTGATCCAGCCTTTGTTTCCATAGCCTAGCGGACTTCCACCCTGCATGTTAATGGTGAAGGCCAGCAGGCCATGGGCATACCAGGAGTCCATGGCTTTCACAAACTCATCTGTATTGCGATCGGGATCCCATTTTTGCGTATCCTCATACGCCCATCGACCGGCGGTCTCCGGATTGAGGTCGTCGAAGATACCCTGAACCATTCTGGAATTCATCAACAGACCTTCAATAAGATACCCATTCCAATAGCGTCCCTGATAGGTTGGTACACCATTGATCAGGAATTTTTCACCTTGAATACTGACAACAGTTTGAGGGGTTTCCTTTCTTCGGGCTGCCAACTTAACGAGGCCGGCAGGCTGATCGGCGTACATGAGTGTACTCCAGGGCATGGTGCCTCCTGTTTCCGGTCTAGTTTTTTGGATCGCCTTTTGGCACCAGGGCATGTCCATGCCCATGCGGTTGTAATAGTGGTTGACGATCTTGTCGTACATGGGTCGCAGTCTTCCGCGGCTTTTCTCTGCAATCTTCGTATGTTTATATTTCCCCTGATAGCTTTCGTAGTATTCAAAGGGCACGTCGTTTCCCTGGTTATACTTGGCCGTATATTCAAATCCCTTGGCCAATCGGTTGTCATAGGCACTATACAAATCAACACCCTGTTTCCAAGCGATCTCAGTGGAATTGACGAGATATTCCAAGCCCATTTGGGTGTGACCTTGATCGCGACCACTTTCCTGACACTGACCAAACTCGTTAAAATAATGATTAACCGCGCCATTGCCTACGCCATTGAAATAATAGTCTACGGCCTTCTGGAACATGGCGTGATCATCCAGAAAAATCCCCATGGCCATCATGGTCTGGATCATGGAAGCATCCCAGTTCCCATTGGCCCATGGGAAAAAATCCTGGATGACCGGATAGAGCACCTTTTGTAGCATGAGCCGAAATGCCTGTTGGTCCTCTTGCGACCATCCCTTCCAGGTATGCTTGAGGAGTTCGGCCGCATTGCAAAACTGAAGTCCACCCATGCCAACCAATAACTTGGCATCGTGATTACTCACGGATTTAAGCGTTGCTGACCAGGCATTGAGAATCTCGGCGGCCTTTAGTGCATGGGCCTCTGTATCGGTAAAGACCCAAAGTAGCGCATGCGTGTAAGCAGCACGCGCATCATTCATAAAAAAAGACCCTCCAATATCAGGCCTGTTCTTAGTCCCTCGTTCAACGTGGGCCATAGATCTGGGCTGCCAGGAAAGGTCTGCCTCTTTGGATGACAACATCTTTTCCCAAGATCCTTGCCAGGGCTGTTCCTGGGTTTTCAGCTTAGACTTTACGAAAGCCAGTTCTGCTTGGTTATGGGATATGCCAGGGTGAATAAAACCGGCGCCAAAGGCGTTGCCGGCAACCATAAGCGCTGTGATGGCATAACAAATTATTGAAAGGATCCTCTGTTTCATAGTATTTCATTCTCTTTTTAGAAATGTTTCCATAATAACTGCTTCGTGTATCTCTCGTGCTTATTCCCAGGCAAGCAGGTTTGCCTGGAATAGCTGACTTTGCTCTTGTTTAGTTCTTTGGTTTTACGAAAGTAAACGGTTGCTCGTGCTGGTTACGCAACAATGTGATCGAAACGGTTGTACCCGGCTCAAGGGAGTTGTAGATTTTCCAAAAAACCAACCCGCCGGCGGTAACGCAAACACACAGTGCCACTTGACATAACAATTTGATTTGCTCAAACATGATTAATCCTCTGTTTTCAAATACTTATTTTGGAAATGAGAGACAGGACCTCCAAGATTAAATTCCACTTCAAACCGGTTACAATTCTTAAAAATACCCTTATTAAACAACTGTGTAATGAAACTGATCCGCAAAAGAATCAACGCACCAGATCTTTAGTCAGAGGCTACCTCGAGTTTAATCACCGTGGCAATTGAGTCTGGCGCTTCTTGCGGAAGTACAATTACATTGCTATCCTCAGACTTTTTAATTGTCAAGGCCCTACCTGATCCTGCCAGCAGCGAGGCTTTCTTGACGTTTGCCTTCTGATTGATCACCAAAAGACCACCTTGGGGCCAATCGAATACATGAGCATATATCACACCCGGCTTGCTCGTGTATCTCCCCCACTCGGGCTTGTCATAGAGACTGGCCTTTGCTCCGTAGATGGACTCACCATTTGCTTTTGTCCACACGTCCATTGCTCTTAAACGTTTCACACTTTCAGCAGGAAATAAACCTTCGCCCGAGGGACCTACGTTGAGCAGCAAATTTCCACCCTTCGAAACAACATCAATTAAATTGCGAATAAGCACTTTTTGGCTCTTCCATCGTCGGTCAGAAGGTTTGTATCCCCAAGAACCGTTCATCGTCATGCATGATTCCCAATCCGTACTGATGCCGGTATCTGGGATTTCCTGTTCCGGTGTTCCAAAATCACCGGCAAAATTGCCTTCGTTATCCAAGCCCCTCATTCCGTCACGGCCCTTGTCCACTCGGTTGTTGACGATCGTGTTGGGCTGGATCTCACGAATGATTTTATACAACTCTTTACCCATTTCAGTGGTGTAATCAGCAATCCAATCGCCGTCGAACCAGGCCACACCAATATTGCCGTAATTGGTGAGTAACTCTTTGACTTGTGGTTTCAGATAGTTCTTGTAGTATTCAGGGAACTCGGGATTAACAATGCTCTGATCCCTCTGTCCCGCGTTGTAATTCGGATATAAAGGTGCCTGGGCCTGAGGGTGATGCCAGTCTACGATGGAGTGATAAAAACAGAACTTCATTCCCTGCCTCTTGCAGGCCTCGGCCAGTTCCTTGATAATATCACGTTTGAAAGGTGACGTGTCCATGATGTCATAGTCGGTTATTTTAGAATCCCACAAACAAAAGCCGTCATGATGCTTCGACGTGATCACGATGTATTTCATGCCCGCGTCTTTGGCGATGGAGACCCACTCATCGGCATTAAATTTCACAGGATTAAACTGAGCGACAACTTTTTCATAATCTTCAATGGTATAATCCAGCTTGTCCATAATCCATTCGGCGCCTCCCCTGCAGATTTTGCCGTCACGCTCACCGCCGGGAATCGAATACGCTCCCCAGTGAATAAACAGGCCAAAACTGGCATCACGCCACCAGGCCATTCGTTCGTCATCAGAAAGCTTTTGGGTTTGCGGGGATTTGTTCGCGGTAACGCACCCAACCAGCGCAAGCAGCAGGGCAACAATGAAACAACTTTTTTTAGTCATGAAATTCTCCTTTTTCTTTCAAGCATTCCTCTCTATCCTGTTTTTTCGGCATTCAACATCGATTGGCAGTCTTTTGTTTGCTCAAGGTCTTTAAAAGTAATCCAATGCTGGTAATAATAGCGCCGCAGCAGAAGATAATCAGGCGCCCCGATGGTTCATTGGGGATGAAAATCAGCAGCAGAATAAAGGCCCCATACACTAAACACAGATTTCCCAGCACAGTGCACTGGCGCGATTCATTGTCGTGGTCACCGAGTTCAAGCTCATGCGCCTGAACAGGTGTAGCCATATCCGTAAAGAATTCGTCAACCTGATCGACGTAGGGCTTTTCGTCTTTACGGTAGAACAACATGCTCAGGAAGAACCATCCCGTACAAATCGCGGCTACCACGCCGGTGGTAATCGCAATTTTCAGATCACCGATTTCACGCGCATTCAAATCAGGGGTTTGCCAGATCATTCTGATAACATCATCTGTCGTCATCTCGGGATTCTGCCAGAGCCACTGCACGACCGGATTAACTTTAAACAGCAGTCCAAGGATCGCCGCAGGCACAAAACCGGCCACCATGGTACTCCAGCCCGCCCACGGGGGTGTCTTTTTAAAGAAGATCCCCAGAAACAGCGGTGCGGCCAGAGGCAAACCGGTTGCAGCCGCTATTAACAGCAGTAGATCGAACAACTCCAATCCCTTGACCTGCTGAAAACACAGGCCCAATAGAATCCATATCATCCCATAGAGCAGCATAAAGACACGGCCCACAGAAATCTGTTCCCTCTCTGACGCGTGAGGACGCATGACTTGAATATAGATATTTCGGACAAAGCTGCCTCCCACAATATTTAATTGGCTGTTCAAAGACGTGACAGTGGCGGCAAATATACCGCACACGAGCAATCCGAACAGGCCGGCCGGCAGCAGGTCTATGGCCATGGCCACATAGGCGGCCTCATTGGGATTGTTCAACTTGGGAAACTCCGAGGCCATATCCGGATGCCACACGGCAGCCATCATGGGGGGAACGATCCAAATAATTGGCAGTAGGAGAAGACCGGCGGTTTGAATCAATATCGCCTTCTTTGCATTACGTGCATCTTTCACAAAGATGAAACGCGCCGCGCCTTCGAGGAGGCTGTTCATTTGAATCAATTGATTAATACAGAGTGTGATGATAAACACGATAATTACATTCGGTCGGTCAAACTGAGTCCAGTCCAGATGTCGGGATGGGATGTTTTCCATGAACGCTCCGATACCGCCGATTTTTATAAGTGTCAAAATACCCATGGTCACTGTAATGATCACAACCACTATCATTTGCACAAAGTCGCCAGCCGTAGCGGACCAGGAGCCGCCGAATACCGTCATCAGCGTGATGATCGTCCCCAGTACGATAATCATGATCGACATGGGCACATTAAAGACGCTGGCCATAAATACCCCGATAGCATACAACATGGCCCCGCCATAGAGAATTTTGATCACTATCAAAAGCCAGGTCAGCATCTGTTCACTGGTTTTGCCAAAACGCTTACGTACCCCCTCCATAACGGTGATGATCCGCATTTGACGGTATTTGGCGACCACGAAAAGATAGCAAAATATCAGGGCCACTATATTGCAGGCAAATATCACGAGAAAGAACGTGCCGGTTTCGTAGGCCTTGGCCGCACCGGCAGTGAAGGCCCATGCAGTAAACGTTGTCATAAAGGCTGAACTGCCCACGATCCACCAGAGCATCCCACCGCCACCACGAAAAAAATCACTCGAGGTCTTGCTGAAGCTCTTATAGATCGGGCCCAGCAGGAACATAAAAGCAAGATAAAATCCAATCACAATATAATCATAATTTGTCATGCGACACTCCTTTAGTTAACAACCGGTGCAATGTTTCAGCATCCTCATTGAACTGCTCTACAGTACCCCCCTTAACAAATTCCAGCAATACATTCAACAGACCAGGACACGGCTGGGCCATTGCTAAATACTGGGCCCAATCCAACTCGCCCTGAGCCAGAGGATGTCGATCCATATGCGTGGGACC
>CAZWME010000381.1:0-5552 GCA_964634515.1 uncultured Pirellulales bacterium
AGATTCTCCAAAAAAAATATTATTGTACGTTTAACCGATAAAATAAATATCTGGACGGACAAAGGTCTTAAATGGTTTATTAATGGTCCTTTTGCCAGCTTCGTCTTAAAGGCGGTAAAATGGCGATATCTGACTTTAGCTGTTAGTATTGCGATATTCGTGATGACTGTCAGTTTTATTGCCGGGGGCTATCTCAAGTTCGTATTCTTTGATGCTGTTGAAGCGGACAATATGCTTGCACTGCTGACTATGCCGCTCGGTACCCCTGTTGAGCAGACCGGTGAGATTATCGATGGAATCGAGAAAGCCGCTTTTCAGGCTCTTGAAGAGTTTGACGGCAAACGTCCCGGCAAGCCCTCACTTCTTAAGCATTTATCTACAACTATCGGTGCCCATCCGGCATTGGCGCGGGGTGGGCCCGTTTCGCTTGGTATAGGCGCCGGTGGACAATCACATCTGGCGGAAATCAATGTAGAGCTGCTTGGGGCCGAACTGCGAGATGTGTCCACTGTGGCAATTAGAAACCGTTGGCGCGAATTAGTGGGTGAAATACCGGGTGTTTCTTCTCTAACGTTTACGGCTGAGTGGGTTGACACCGGCAATGCAATAGAAGTGGAATTGGCTCACCAGGATTATAATGTACTTCTGGCGGCATCAGAAAAGCTAAAGGGCATACTGCGTGACTATGCGGGCGTGAGCGACATTGCCGATGATTTCGAGCCGGGCAAGGCAGAGTTGAAACTTGCTCTTAAGGATACTGGCCGTACCCTTGGACTTACTCTCTCGGATTTGGCCAGGCAGGTAAGACAGGGTTTTTATGGCGATGAAGTGCAGCGTATCCAGCGCGGGCGTGACGATATTCGTGTTATGGTACGTTATCCTGAAGATCAGCGTAGGAGCCTTGCTGATGTGGACAATATGAGAATTCGACTGCCCGATGGTACCGAAATTCCATTTAGGGCTGTTGCCGAGATCAACTATGGAAGGGGTTATTCTAATATAAGACGAGTCGATCGCAGACGCGTCGTGAGTGTCTCGGCCGATGTCGATGAAGCGGTTGCTAACGCAAGAGAAATAAACAAGGAACTGAAGAAAAGCGTCATGCCGAATCTTATGGGCGAATTCCAGGGCTTGCAATGGCGATATGCCGGCGAAGAGCGGGAGCGAAACGAATCTCTCGGTAGCCTTATACCAAATTTCGGTATTGCACTGATGGCAATCTATGCCCTGCTGGCTGTCCAGTTCAGAAGCTATTCGCAGCCGGCAATTGTTATGTCTGCAATACCATTTGGTATTGTCGGTGCAACCTTAGGTCATTTAATCATGGGTTTTAACCTAAGCATACTTTCAATGTTTGGAATTGTGGCACTTTCCGGTGTGGTCGTTAATGATTCACTTATTATGATTGACCTGATTAACCGTGAGCGCCGAAGTGGCATAGAGCTTAGTCAGGTTCTTCGTGATTGTGCAACTCGAAGATTCCGACCCATCATGTTGACGACTCTGACGACCTTTTGCGGTTTGCTTCCGATGATTGCTGAAAAAAGTTTACAGGCACGGTTTCTTGTCCCAATGGCCATAAGCCTGGCATTCGGGGTGATGTTTGCAACCTGTATAACACTTGTGCTGGTACCTTCGCTGTATATGATACTTGAAGATGTTAAGATTCGAATTTTTACCGATACAGCGGAAGTAACTACCGATTTCAGCAGTATATCTGAACAAACCGGCATAAAAGCTTCAGAAGCGCTCGTCTGAGACTCGCAATATTGCCTGTTTGATGAAGAATTGCTCTATAACTTCTTTGGGGGCAGGGAGTTGGCAAATAATGGTTTTTTCTGTAAAAATTTCTGGCAAGTTTCTCTCAAAAAGGGATAATAATAACAGATAGCATTCTGTACGAATTTATAAACAGTTTGCTTTGCGGATAAAAATTACAAAAGGATTTTGTAAAACCCCGCTCACGGGGAATAATACCCTTGCCAAAACAGGGGGCAAAGGCGGTGAGAATTATGGAGACTACTGCAAAATATAAACCGAATATCGAAATTGCTTCCGACCCGGAGACTCTTGCACGAAGAAGCATCGAGCTTTTCATTGAGGGGGTGCAAAAGGCGATAAATGCAAAGGATGCTTTTTATGTCGCTATATCGGGAGGCCATACCCCCAAACGTTTTTTTGAACTGCTCGCAGAGCTGCCCCAGGCAAAGTCTCTTCCATGGGATAAGATAAGGTTGTTCTGGGTTGACGAGCGATACGTTGAACCGGATTCCCAATGGAGTAATTATAAGCTGGCGGCGGATACTTTTCTGAACAAAGTTGCCATCCCGAAGGAGAACATTCATCGTATTCCAACCGAGTTTGAAGATTTCAAGGCCGCCGCCTCCTGCTACGAACAAACTATTCGAGAGGTTTTCGGACTCGATGAAAGCCAGATTCCCGAGTTTGATTTGGTCATTCTTGGAATGGGTCCCGATGGGCATACCGGTTCGCTGTTCCTGAATTCCTATGCGCCTTTTGATACGGAAGATTTGGCGACTGTCGTATATGTTATGGATGAAGACCTTAACAGGATAACTCTCACCCATCCGGTTTTACGTGCCGCATCTCATTTGATCGTGCTTGTTTCCGGTTGGGAAAAAGCCGACATTCTCAAAGAGGTTTTGACCAGCGAACCGGATGAGGTGCAGTATCCTATCCATGCCCTTTGGCCCATTCTTGATAAGGTTACCTGGCTGGTCGATAAAGAAGCGGCTAAATCCTTGTGATTACACTCGGGCCGAACCTGTAAAACAAGACGCTGTCTCACTAAGAACAGAACACGTTCAGTTTTTTTACTTTTGGTTCTTGAGTTTATTCGGGGATGATTATTTTTGTGCCCGGCTTGAGTTTGTTTACGTCCTCTATTACTTCCCTGTTGGCATCCAGAATCTTTTGCCATTTTCTTGCGGAGTCGTAATATTCACGCGAAATCTCAGAAAGTGTCTCGCCCTCTCGTATGATGTGGAATCTCTGGGTTTTTATCTTTTCGGCTTGTCGGTATTTTTTCCATTCCGGCTCTTGCGATTGATTATCGGTTGTTGATAATTGATGGTTTTCTTCTCTGTTTGTATCTGAACTGTTTGTTGAGACAATTGTTTCCGGCGGGGGCGCTGTCTCGCGATTGCTCCGCAGGTTCGGGACTCTTCCTTTCGGGCTTAGACCCGGACCTGCGAAGAGCCAGAGCATAGCAACTGTTACAATCACCAGCCCCAGAATCATTCCTATTTTCAAATCTTTTTGCATTTAAGAGTGTATAGGAAAAATTGTATCGTACAGTATTTGTTTTATTCTTATTTGCCTTTTCCTTTTTTTGTTTTTGTGCCGAGCAGCAATATTGGTGCGGCTATTGCAATCGAAGAATATGTACCTACGATAATTCCGAAGCCTATTGCAAAGGTAAATCCCCGTAGCCCGGCACCCCCGAAAACGTACATTATCAGCACAACTATAAACGTTGTGAAGGATGTCAAAATAGTCCTGGAAATAGTCTGGTTAATGCTGTTTGTTATTACCTGTGGGTTGAGGGTGCGGGCCTTGCCGCGGTTTTCTCGGATTCGGTCGAAGATAACAATCGTATCGTTAAGCGAGTACCCGATAAGTGTAAGGAAAGCGGCTATCATTGCCAGGTTGATTTTGAAGTCTCCGACTAAAAGTGCTTCCCCGATTGTTGTAGATGCCAGATAGGTGCATGCGGCAATAGCGCCGAGTGTGATGCAGACATCATGGACTAATGCCGTAATGGCGGCGATGCCGTATCGAACGTTTCCGAATCTAATCCATACATAAGTAATGATTGCAAACAACGACAGAACGATCGCAATCAAGGCCCGTTGCTTTTGCTCTTTACCTACCGAAGGATCGAATTGTCTTACTCGCGGAAGTGATGCTTCGAGTTTGGATGCAGCCTCAACTTTGGTAATTTCGTTTCCAACGAATCGTGTCCATTCGTCCGCGCTTAGTTCACGAAATCCCGCATCCTCGTCGGTGCTTACGTAAACAAAAGAATTTACGGGCTGGTTTGGATCGGTTGACGTTAAATTCGGCCCGAAGATTTCATGCGGATACTGATGATTAAGATTTTGGGTATCGGGCTTGAATTGCAAGGCGTTTAATCTTTGGTTGATGTCCCTTAACGAGGTTGCTCTTTCAATTTCACATTCAATCTTGACTCCGCCCACAAAATCGGTAAGTTCAGGGTAAGAGTCTATCAGCTCTTCGGATATTTTTTCCTGTGAGGTGATCGAAGGTTGGAGATTTTGCTGAATTTCCAGTTCCTCTGTAAATGCGGTCAATATTGCGTTATTGACGACCTCATCAACCTGAGGCTCTGATATGGCGGCATCAGGAAAAGCTGTTGCCAGTACGTCTTTTACCAGCGATTGGTTCATCTGGCTCGTTGTTATTACAATTTGTGACGGGCTGGAAGTATTCCTGGTTACAAGAAGATTGTTCAGCTCGCCGCCGAATTTGGCCTGGGACTGCGCCTTTTCGATTGCATCGGTCAGCTCGGCTTCGGTTTTCTGGTTGGACTGTGTCAGGCCCACTGTAACCGTCATTTTATTTGTTTCTGTTGTGTTGATTTCATATTGCTTGTCTGATTTGCCAATGCTGTAAATGTTTGCCGCTGCCAGGGCCGGGTTGTCCAAATCATTTCCTATTTTGCTGATTCTGTCAACTACCTCCTGCCGGCTCAGCGGTTTCTTTAGATTTATCTGGACACTTGTTCCGCCGGTGAACTCGATATCGTATTTATTGTTCTTAACATCATCTCTTGTCAGGAATACGGCTAATCCTATTGTGATCAGCACAATTGAGATACCGAAGAAAACAGGCCTTAATCGCATCCAGTTCACGTTCGGTTTGTGTATCAGGCGCAGCATAAATAAATGGTCTTTGATAATTCGCTTCGATAAGAGAAAATCAAAAATTACCCGTGTTACAAACAAGGCCGTGAACATACTCGATGCGATACCGAGCATCAGCACAATCGCAAAGCCTTTCACTTCTTCCGATGCACGCCAGTAAAGAATCGTAGCGGTTATGAATGTAGTCAGGTTCGCGTCGAAAATAGTCCTGAATGCCCTTTGGTAGCCGTTGGTTATGGCGATTCTCAAAGATGAGCCTTTGAGCTGCTCTTCGCGTATTCTCTCGAAAACCAGCACGTTGGCGTCAACACTCATACCAATTGTAAGTATGATACCCGCGATTCCGGGCAGCGTGAAAGTTGCTCGTATTCCCGCCATTATTGCCAGAACAAAGAGCATGTTCAAAAGCAATGCCACGTCGGCGATTGAGCCGGCCAGGCAGTAGTAAATCGCCATACATGCAATGACTGCTACGAGGCCGATTAGGCCGGCTTTGATGCCCTGGTCGCGATTGTCGGCGCCGATGGATGGGCCGATAGTATTTACGGATATGGGCTGCTCTATCAGACGGGCGGGCAGAGAGCCGGCGTTCAGTTTATTGACCATGTCCTCCACTTGTGTCTGAGTAAAGCTGCCTGTTATTAT
>CAZWME010000382.1:0-5546 GCA_964634515.1 uncultured Pirellulales bacterium
ATAAAGTCTTTTGTAGTGAGCGAAGATAGCCTTGCATCCATCGCAAAAACAATATCCCGCCCGTGAGCCAATTCACTTGCTTTCCTTAAGCCGTCTCTAATCGTCAGCCCCAAACCCTGATTAGTTGGATGCTGAACAACTGTAATGGGTAGCTTCTGCGCAATCTCATCGAGGATTTGGCACGTTCCGTCTGTACTGCCATCATCAACAACAACATATGCCCGTTCGTGTCCCATCCTGCACAAGCGTTCAAGGGCAGTCTCAAGATTTACTATCAGAGATGGAAGGTTGCCATGTTCGTTATAGGCTGGCAATACAATGAAAAGATTTGTAGTTGTCATAAGCCATACTCTCCTATGTATATGTAAGATTGCCTCTTCGAGCCTACAAGGCCTCCGAGCCAGGCCTTTGATCCATAGATAAGGACCGAGTGTCGGAACTCGGACAGGCAGTTCTGCAAGTAGCCAGCAGAATAGCGCCAATAATTCCGGGCAGTACAATTAGTGAGATGTCAATGGTGAGCGAAGCCATCATTGAGATTGACTCTCCGATTCCTATTTCACCAAGGAGAAAGACAATCAAGAGGTCAACTGAGCCAAGGCCGCTAACCGATATCGGCACGACCCG
Organism: uncultured Pirellulales bacterium; assembly: GCA_964634515.1. Taxonomy (GTDB): domain Bacteria; phylum Planctomycetota; class Phycisphaerae; order Sedimentisphaerales; family Anaerobacaceae; genus NIOZ-UU13. Next base: position 628 of record CAZWME010000382.1, read on the forward strand.
TGCTATGTTTATAAGTGGCGCTATAGAATAGACATAGCCTAACGAGGCTTCCTCGGTGAAGGCGCGAAACGCACAGTAGTACATAGCATTCGTAATCATCCATGCGATTAGAGAGACAATGATGCTAACCACGCATGTATGTCGATCCAGATGGAATGTGTGTTTCAAACGTTCCCTGTCAAAGTCTTTCTTTAACACTCTCTTGAACACCCATGATACTAACCACCAGGGCACCAGCTGCGGTAATGCAAGCAAGACGAAAAGTGGTATACTCAAAAGGATGGAGACAACAAAGAGTCTGTAGAAACCTGTCAAAAGTGCACAAATGGCCCCTAATAAACATAGCGTGAACAAAGCGACAACCTTATCCACTATCGCCGAAGCCAGCATTGCTTCCTTATTTCCTGCAAAAACCCATCCATAGTAACTCCTGGCTACGTCACCTATTCCTCCGGGAAGTATCAGATTCAGCGCCATACCTATGAACGTTACCCTTCCCATGGTTGCCAAAGGTACGGTAATGTGGTTCCTTCTCAGGATATACCACCAACGAAAGGCTCTACTGAGTACGGCCGGCGGCATTAGCACAAATGCGAGCCCGAGCATAAATGGATCAGCACTTGCCCACGCTTTCGACACCGTCTTGGGCTCTACGAAACTCAGAGCCACTATCAGGCATAGCAGTGAGAAGACTATTTGGAATAATGCCAAAGCCTGTTTCTTCATATCCACGATTCCTATATACCAACACAAAACCTGGTATCAAATAAGCGCCATTTCACAGGCAGCCAGGATTGATTTGGCCGCATTGTCTGGTGTGAAGCTCTCAACGATCTGCCGCGAGCATTTCCCCAATCGTCCAAGTCTGTCTTTGGAATCCACGCAGCGTGTCAACTTGTCGGCGAAGTCCCTTGGATCCAAGGGATTAAATACCCAGCCGTTCTCAGGTTTCACCAGTTCCGGCCAGCAGCCGTTGTATTTTGAGCATAGAATAGGCAGGCCGCACGCCATGGCTTCCGGCACAACCAGAGACCAGTTATCCTCAAGCGTCGGGATGACAAAGACATCGGCGCACCTGTAATACATGGGGAGCAGGTCATAGTCAATTGCCCCAATGAGGCGTACATTGTCAAGACAATTCTTTGAACAGTAAGCTCGGCACTGAGCTTCCTGCGGACCGCCTCCGACGAGAAGTAACGAACATTCGGCCATGCCAGCCTCGCAAGAAAACATTTTCCATGCTTCCAGCAATTGTAGAATCCCCTTCCGTGGTATGATCTGCCCCACGTATAGGAATACAACGCCTTGAAGTCGCAGTTCGGACCGCCTCTGTTGTATCTGTTTTTCAGTGATTTGCCCCGACTTCTCCGTCAAGGTCCTTACATCAGCAGCCATATGTCCGTAGGTGATCCGATGCGGCGGAAAACCGAGATTCCGCGTGTACTCACCGCATAGCTGCCCATTGCAGCATACCGCGTCTATCCACCTCATGACCAGTTTTCGATACGCTTTGCGATACCATTGCGCATGTCGTTCGGTGTGCGATGTCCTTTCATAGCACATCATATGGGAAATACGTCGGGTCGCCCTGAGCCAAAGGGCTGCATAGGTCCATTGGAAAAAGCCATCGGAAATCATAACATCAGGCCTCTCCTTGAGAATAGCTTTTATCAAGCCACGTTGATAAGGGATCCGCACACCTTTGTTGGCAAAGCCGTTCGGTGAGCCAAGAGTGAACGCCGATTCGCTCCGAAGACCACGTGCTGCACAACCGAGCGCCTTCTCGACCTTGAGATGACAACGTTCAGGAATGTAGTCTGCATTATAAAAGAGTACAAACCGCCCATCAAGGTGTTTGTGTAACTCATGGTAAACGGGTATCCGATAGTCAAGAAACGATCTTGTAATCCAGACAACTTTCATATTCAAGCTAAGAGTGAGGTAGGCGATAATGCGTCGCCCCTCCCACCGTGAATGTATTTAATATAGAGACCTGCAAAAGCTGCAAGTGCAAAGGAAGGGGGTAGCCACTGCGCTCCAGCGATAGGAAGGCCCAAGGAATGAACGACAACTGAAATAAAGGCAGCCACACAACCAACCGATCCAAAACGCACAATCTTCCACCGCTGCACTACTTCCTTTGCAAATATGAGTGCACTAGCAAAAATCAAGAACAAACCAACGATTCCCGTGTCCAGATAAATCTGCACAAGGAAATTATGCGTGGTGATACCAATACCCCCGAGTCTGTTCTGAATAGCAAAGCCATATCCGATAAAAGGGCGAGCCTTAGCCACCGCCAAAGTTTGCTGCCATATCCACATCCGACCGCTTAAACCCCCTATCTGTGATTCCGTTTTCCCGGGAAATAGTATCTCTTGTGTAGTTTCCTTCACATCGTCTGACAGACCAGGAGTCAGTATCAAGACAATCACTAGTAGCAACATAACGAGGATTAGGCCGATACGATTTCTCGTGAGAATGGTAGCACTGAGAAGCCCCACAAAAGTGGCCACATTTGCAGTGGCACAAGTACCGAGAGCTATGATGAGAAAGCCCATTGCCCCAAAGACGAAAAGCATTATTCGACGTCGCCCAGCCGCTCGAGGTATCTCGGCGAAGCAATAGCACAGTACCATTGAGGCACCCGCTGCGTATTTATTGGTGTGTAGACTGGCAAAATTTGTCATCCTTGCCCTACCAGCAAGCCCAAGCAATGCCACCAGTAATCCTAACATCAGGACTGCCTTTTCAGCCTTTAAAAAACCTTTGAAACAACTGATGCCCACAACAATAGCAACAAATTGGCTTATAAATTCCAGAGCTCTGAACGCCGAGTATTCCGGCATTGCTGACCACATGGCACTGAGCCCTGCGAATCCATAGAAGACTAAGAACATCCCAATGGACGTATGAAAGACTCTTCTAAGGACAAGTCTCGTTCGACAAAAGCCTACGACGAGAACCGCACAGGTGACCATCACAAGGATCGCTTCCACTCCAGCATGTATGTCGACAACCGCGAATTCCGTCCCTGCTCGCCTCCTGATGAAAATTGTTAGCCGCACTACTATTAGCAACGGCGGAAACAAATAGAAAAGTGCCGAAAGCCAGTCCCTCGATTTGCTTCGGAATTCGGGCGTGAGCTGATGCCCGAGTTGATGGTGATGATAATAGTGAGTCCCAAAATCACTAATTCTCATGTCATCATTTGAGTTAAGCATTCACCATTCCTGAAGATTGAGATTAAACTTTTTAACTTAATCTCATTGGTGTATAATAGCTATTCACCTGTTCTAAAGATGCAAGCCTTTATCAACGAGACAATCCGACATGCTCTCACATGCTCTCGCAGGCTGATTGCAGTACAGGCTAACCTCCATCCGATCAATCCACAAGCATCTCCCAGGCGGAGTAGCTTAGCAAGCCGGCCTGTTCCCATGTCTGCCCCATACTCAGCAACGATTTTCCGCGCGGCCTCCCTGTTACCAGCTATGATCATACTGTGTGTGAATCGAGCTGCCACTCTGCCCCTGACGGTTCGAAACCCGGTCCAGTCTGCTGGCTTGAGGCGGGGCACAATCCGATGCTGCCATTCTTCTACTGTGGGGCATGCTTTCCTTCGCTTTTGGTACCTGGCAAGCCAGCCCACTTGCATAGCATGAAAATAGGAATCACCTGCCCAGAGCGGCTTTGGAATGAATCCCCACGGACCGAAGGTTGCCAGGTAGCCCCAGTACTCCAGATCTTGACTAATCCGAATCTCAAGCTGAGGGCCCGCTTGCCCAATCACACTGCGACGCATCAGGACTGTCCCTGTTCGCACATGGTCGTGTTTTGCCCAGGTATCGAAGAAGTTATCGAGAATTTGGCCCCTCCCGTCACCATCCAGGCTCGCAAGCAAGCCGGAGGGACCGATTTGCCGCTGTCGCCGCCTCCTGATTACGTATCCAGTACTTACCGCCACAGTCTCTGGATGAGCTATTAGAAAAGCTACTGTCTCCTTCAGAAAATCCGGTAGCCAGTAATCATCGGCATCCAGCAAGGCTACATATTCACATGTGGCAATCCTGAACCCGGCATTCCGCGCGGTACCCTGACCTTGATTGTCTTGTTCCAGATATACGATCTGGTCTCCGTAACTTCGAGCCACTTCTGCCGTACCATCCGTGGATCCGTCGTTGATCACGATTACTTCAGCCGGCGCAACTGTCTGAGCAAACACACTGTCCAGGCATTGCCTTAGACATGCTTCAACACAGTACGCAGGTACGATAACAGAGACAGTCCGGTTTTCAATCATTTCGCTACTATTCATTATTATAGAAAGCCGCTTATGTCCGAGAGTAACCACAAACAAATGAACTATGAGACCATGAATTCCTCATCAGCCCGTACAAGGCATCCACCTTACTATGGTCGGATCCTTAACTTCATCTACAGATATACACCCGCAGGATTGCGGCAGAATACTAAATTCTTTTCCAAGCAAATCGTAAAGTTGCTGAATTCCTTTCAGGTGCAACTTAAAAGAATATCGTATCTTCATCATCGCCTCACCATCTCCTAGTCCGTAATTGAACTATAGACTGTATATCCACGCCCTATTTTTCTTCAACTTTCGATCTGGCCGTAGGAAATTGCAGACTTGTAACCATCCACTTGGGTAACCCATCTATCCAGTGTCTGCTTGTCCATGGCGTCAATCAGTTCTCCATTCTTGTCAAATACCGGATGAATCATTACTTCAAAGGAAGGCAGTGGTCTTCCAGAATTGATCTTCTGCCTTAACCGCAGGAAGGCACGAATATCACCAAAGTATTCTGTCCCAGCAACTCTTCTTATTCTCAATTTAGCGTTATACCATAATGTGCTTACTCTCCCAAACATGCTCGTGGCACGGGTGAAGCTTCGTATGC
>CAZWME010000383.1:0-5543 GCA_964634515.1 uncultured Pirellulales bacterium
AATTGCAATCGTGTTATTGCGGACTGAGTGCTGTGGTTGATATTTCCACTTCAACCGGCCGGTATCAGCGTCCAGAGCAAAGAACAAAACCGATTCGTTGCGCAGGCGTATGCCCTCGTATCGAGGGCTAACAGTATGCTCGTTGTTCAGCACCGAGCCAAAAAGCAAGCCGTCAGCGTAGGCAATGTAGCCCCAATTGCAATTCTGGGCGGATGTGTTGACCGGTGTTTTGAACTCGTGGATTTTCCTGCCTGTTGCTAATTCAATTTTGAGGCATCGCTGGTCGATGCGCACGAATACCGCCTCGTCGCTCAGGCAAAAGTTGCTGCCGGTATCACCAACGCCGACGTCGTGATGAACGCCGTCCCAGTCGGCAAGGATTCCGGGAATCGGGTATGTCCACAGTGTATGACCATTGTACGCATCCACTGCACATATCCCATCTACACCTTCTACCACAAGATGTCCACGATTGAACAACGGCGCTGGACCCTGTGCGTGGCGATCAGCAATCTCGATCACACCATCGCGATACCACGCCATTTCAAGCGTTCCCTTGGCGACCTTATCAGGCGAGCAAATGGTGTTGGCCGCATCGCAGTTCTGATGTGTCCATTGACCTGCCCCCTTCATCGGACCACGACGCCGAACCTTTAGCTGCCCAGGCGTTCCCAGGCATACAACTCCTCCGTATGGTCGCTGCAGACGCTCAATTTCTGCTTTGTCCAGGCTACCTCGCTTGCCGGCAAGGCTCTGTGAAGAAAGGATCAAATTGGTGGAATTACGGGGGTATGGCGTTTTACGCGGGTTGCCGAAGTGGATAGTTACCCGGCTTCCGTAAACGCCGGCATCATCAAGCATGCGCCGTGCTCTATTTACATTAGCGGGGTCGGGGTCGATTCCTATTACGTACAACTGCGATTGCTTAACCAGTTCCAATGCCAGCTCACCTGTGCCGCATCCCAAATCGATGCAAATACCTGATTTTATAGGGGTGTTGTCGAGAATCTCCTCCGCTGCTTTGGCGTAATCGATGTCACCGGAACGGGTGGCAGGCGTTGATTCTTTGTGCCCTCCGTAAACCGAGCGCGAATTATTACCTTTTGATGAACCAAAGCCGTAAATGATACCCTTAGAAGTGGAGACGATGAGCAGACCGTTGCCAGCCGCCAGGCCAAGAGCATTGCCTTCAACTTCGTGTGACCATCTAAGGCGACCATTATCGAGGTTCACTACCCGCACAATGTCCGGACCGCCGCACACCGCTTCTCTGCCAGCGCCAATCACTTCATACTGTCGTTCATAAGTCGTAGCCAGGAACGGTCCGACCTTGTAGCCCAGCCTTTCAACATCCGGCCTGGCCTGTGCAAGCATACGTTCCAAACCGGTCTGCTTGGATACATTTTCGTCGATTTCCCGAAATCTTACTTTCGTTCGATATAGATCTCCGAGAGCCGGAAGCTTCTTGATAACGTCTTCCGCTCGATGGTGTTCTGTGGATTCATCTTCCAACACAATTTCACAGTACTTCTCAAGTCCCCGATAACGAACAAGGTTTCCTTTCCGATCAGTCTTCTCTAAATCTGCCCAGCGATACGCCATCAGTGTTTTCCCTGTTGTTCGCAGAATACCGTCAGGTAAGGTACTAAACACACCTCTTCCTGCGCGGGCAGCAAGTGTGCCACTGTCTCTTGTCAGGAAACAGCCGGCATTGATTACGAAACGATCGGCAACCAGTGCTCTTGCGCCTCCGATCGATCCGTTTTGTTGTAAACGATAGTACTCGAACTGTCCGTCCGAGCGTCGGAATGCCGCTGGTACGGCTCGTCCGGTTGGGACAAACAAGCGATCGTTCGTAGCCAGCAGATAACCTTGTGGGGTAACGCCACTATGGGCATTGGCACCACCGTGCGGTTGCGGCATGTACAGTCGGCCGGTGCTATCGTTTGTCCATAAAACTTTTCCAGTTCGGGCATCCAGCGCATGCAGAAAGATACCATCGCTCGGCCAAATTCCGGCGGCATAATAAACTATATCATCGGTAACCACCGGTCCGCCTCTTGCCGGCCAACGTGAGACCATGCGTTCGTTACCCAAACACATTCTCTCGTTCGAACCGCCGCGATGCTTCCAAAGGAGAGTGCCATCATTGGTCTTGATTGCATAGATATGGCCATCGTCGCTGGCAACAAATATTCGATCGTGCCACGCTACAGGTGCAAAACGCACGGGACCACCGGTGAAAAACGTCCACCGCAGCTTTCCACTGTCAGTATCAATGGCAACGACCTTGTCTTCAGCAGAACTGCCGAATACTACCGTATTGCCGACAATAATCGGCTGATAGGCGAAATCAAACGTGATTCGGGACGAGTCCGGCCAGGCGGGCATTGGCGTAGCTCGATTCCGGTAAATCCAACGCAGTTCCAAATTGTCCGGAAGTGGTTCGGACGAATAGCCGGTCCGTGCCGCATCTGCTCGATACATAGGCCAGTCGCCGCCTTGAAGTGAGTTGGTCCCCGTCACTAAAACAGCAAGTAAAATAACGAAATCGAAGAGTTTATATCTCATCGCTTTTCTCCATGAAAATAAAATAAGCAGCGAAATTATAACAGCATATTCTAAGTGCCTCGCAGCACGCCATACTTTCGCGTGTATTGGGTGTTCTGACGGATTTGGTTTTGATATCGAGGATACATGCCGACGATAACACCATCGGTGGGTTTGAGATGTTCGAAGGCGAACTTAAACGCCGCCTCGACTTTTGAGTCACGGTCGCACATCCGGCCTGCCGCAAGTATCTTAAAGCCAAGGCAGGGCTGATCAACCTGCCGGACTACTTTAGTCATAGCCATCGGGTCAGAGGCAAAGAACGAATAGCCAATCTGTACAGTGACAACAGGCGGCATTTTTTTCAGTTTCTCAGGCGTCCTCGTAAGGTAGTAGAAGCAGGTCATGAAAAAATCAACCTGCCAGCCCTCGTCGGCGATTTGCTTGATGCAATCGGGGTTGTGTGCCGAGATGCCGGCCAGCACACCTGCATCTTTCACGCGTTTTACAAAGTCCCTTACTTCGCCGCTCTTGCCCTCCCGGAACAGTGTGTCGGTGGCCCCGCCATGATGGACGATGGCAATGGGCAAAGTGTCTTTAACCACCTTTTCAACCGATGTTGGCGAACGGTCGGAGTGAAGGCAGATAAACTTCATCTTCGATCCCCGTTCCCTCAACTTCCGGAAAACAGGACCCATTTCTTCCGGGCTACTGAATTGGTGGGCGTTGATACCCTTACGTTCGCAAGCCCAAAGGAATTCGCCGATTCGTTCTGGTGTGAAATATTCTTTCATGTGCCGATCCAGAATCGGGCCCATATATGAGTATCCGCTGATGGGATTCGAGCCGACGATCAGCCGGGTAACGCGGTGGTTACCCAGACGTATCGTCGGCAGCATCGGCGCCGGTGATAAGGTCTCATCTGCTGATAAACTCTGCCCCCGGGAATTCGCGAGGGCCAGGCTCGAACCTGTCACTGCTACAGAGAGTTGTGAAAGAAACTCTCTACGTCCAATTTCTGCTGTTTCGTGTTTGTCTGAATCCATGTTAACCTCCTAAAGTTTGATACTACTTCCGATTTTAACAGCTTTAGCTGTCGGGACAAGCTTTTTCTCCACCAGTCAAGCCTGGAACAACCATTGGCGAGTCAAGCGCTGGGTGATACGGGCCTGCCGGGTTATACTACATTTTATTTCCTTCCGTGCGCTATGTTGTAACGGTAAAACTGGTTGCCTCTGTTACGATGGTTCCATCAGGCCAGGTAACGTTGGCGGTGACACGGTGCTTACCGGGGGGAAGTTCTGTGGTGTCCGAACGAAGTATGAAATGGTGGGGCATTTGCATTTTGATGTAGCCGCCTTTTCCAGTGTACTGTTGCATTGGTGTCCATGGGCCGGAGTCGAAACACACCTTTGCTGTTGACTCGTTGGGGGCGTCATAGCAGTTGAAAATAATCTCAGTGCTCTTTGAGGGTACGATTGGATTGTCAAGGCCCATGAATTCGCCCCTGCGGTCCACTTTCGACTCGCAGCTCGAAACGTATCGATGGCTGATATGGTCTCCTCTGACTTCGATGATCCGGTAGCCTCGCGGGACGTTGTCGACGCCGCGCTCGAATCCTTCGCCTGATTGCCACCAGCAGCCGCAGACTGAAATGCTCGAAACAAACTCAATACCCTTGATGGTAATGCGTTCGTTTTCATGAGCGTGCCCCTGGAGGACAAGCTTGACATTGTGAGGAGCGAGAATGTCGATAAGTGCTTCAGCTCGTGATTTGTTGAACTGTGGTGCGATGGGGAAGTCTTCAGGAAAAGTGCCACCGCCTCGTCGTTTGATATAGGTCGATACAATCGGAATATGGACACCACAGATTATAGGGGTCTGCTGCGGTGTAGCTTCAAGATCTGCTTTCAGCCAGTCTATCTGACGTGGATCGAGACAGGCGTCGATAGTGTTTTTACCCTGACGATTGACGACTGTGTTGCCGTCGAGCGTGATGAAGTGTACGCCGCCAAAGTCAAAAGAGTAGTATGTAGGTCCGAAGCATTCATTAAAAAGCCTGCGCGGGTTTGTGTCGTTAAGGGCGATATCGTGATTGCCTGGACAGGCATGAAGCGGCATTTGGAGTTGCTTGATACAATCGAGATAGGCCTTGCCTGAGTTGGGATAGAGGCTCATGTCGCCCATGTCCCACACGAATGCAGGTTTGAGGGAATTGATCTCGGCGATGGTTCTGCTGAATTTGGAAGCAGCGAGTTTACCTCGCTCGATATGAACGTCGGTAATAAAGGCAATGTTGAAGTCGCAAACGTCCCGTGTATTGGATCTGGTAACGGCAGATGTGTCGCGGGTTGCGCCAAGGCATGCCATAGCCGAAAGTGAAAGGAACTCTCTACGTCCAATCCCTGCTGCTTCGTGTTTGTCTGAATCCATGTTAGCTTCCTAAAGCTTTGAATCCGGCACATAGACGCTGAATGCAGGCCTGCGCCGCTGTCACTTTCCATACCATATTTCGGGCTTGCTCATTTGACCATTATATCCGCTGCAGGTGCTTAGTCAACGAACGGTTCGCAAAGGTATTGATAACGGCTTGTGTCTCTGTGTATTGTTTGTACCATCCGTGTCCGAGGTAATTCTTAGTTATCATGAATATCCCCAGGCGGAATCCACACCGTTGGAAGTGTGCCGGTTCTTTGTAACCTGTTGAGACCTCTTGCATCCAGCTTGTCGGTCTTGTTTACTGAACCAAGCATAAGTTTAGCTTTGTGTGCATGTACTAATTCCGGCTTCATACCTGCCTGTTCTATCTCATCAACTATCCAATAATGGTAGCTCTAATAATTGCTTTTGAGCGGTAAGTAGAAGATTTTTGATTTCTGGCAAGGAAGGTAAATGAGCTTTAGTTAAGACTAAAGCGGCTTTTGCCTGACGCCGAACAGAATCATAAAGATTCGCATGTCAGCCAAAATGAATTTTTAGAGTTTCCCTTAATA
>CAZWME010000384.1:0-5541 GCA_964634515.1 uncultured Pirellulales bacterium
TCACGTCCGGTTCTCGGAGGGGCCGAGGGGGAAATTCCCTCGGTCTACTCAACCCTGGAAATCAGGGTGTTTTCCAGTTCCTGAAAGAGGTGGCTTTTTGAAGAATTCTATCATTGTACAACTCCGGAAAATGTGACCATTTCAGAGCACTTCGTTCGAGGTTCGTGGACTTGGTTCTATTTACTCCGGAAAGTTCATGCGGTGCAGCAGGTCTTGAAACCGCGGGTCTGAGCGGAGGCTGTCCCAATCCGGATCCCTAAGATGGACCAGCCGAGCGTCGCGCTGGTCGTAGGCTCTTTGGAGCCAGTGCAAGGTCTGGTCTTGGTCCTCGGTTTCGGAATACAGCCGGGCGATCTCGGTAGGCGGGACATATCTCTGCTTCGATCGTGCCGCCAGCTTTTGGGCAGCAAGTCGCATGGCACCTGGATAGCCCGACTCCCCCCAGCCCTGCTGCATGGCTTCCACGACTTCTTGGTCCCCCAGCAAGGAGAACGTCTTCTTGGCCTCTCGGAAGGCTTCCTCGTACAGGTTCTTGTACTGGTAGATCCTCCAAAGTGTTTGCCGCGCCGGGTAGAAGCTGGGGTCCATTTCGAGCGGTTTCTGGAGTTGCTCGATTGCCTCGTCATAGCGGTGTGCTACAAGCAAGGGCACCGCGACGACCACCATGCCTACGAGGTTGAGCGGATCTAGTTCCTCGGCTCGCTTACTCTCGGCCATCGCTTCATTCGGACGTCCCATGGTAGTTAAATAGAAGGAGTAACTTTGCCGTACTTCCGGTAAGTTGGGATTCAGCTCGATGGCCCGTTTGAACTCCCTTTCCGCAGCCGGCCAGTCCAAATCGTAGTAGAAACTATACGTGGCCAACGCGTGATGAGGATCGGCCAGCGTATCGTCTAACTCGATGGCTTTCAACGCTGCCTTCTTCGCTTTGGGCCAGGCCTCTCTGGGGCGCATATACCCCCAATATCCAGGACCGGCATAGGCCCCGGCCAGCCAAGCATAAGCCAGAGCATAGTCCGGGTCTTTCTCCAGTGCGAGTTCAAACCACTCCCTGGCTTTCGTGAAGCCCTCGAGACTATACTTGTTAAAGTACCAGCGGCCCTTGAGACAGGCTTCGTGGGCCTCGGGGTTTACCGGTTCCGTGTGTGTGATTCGCCTTTCTTCTTCAGGGGTGAGGGCAACCTCGATCTCCCGCGCGATGGCCAGCGTCACCTCACTTTGCAGCGCAAGGATGTTAGTGAGAGTTCCTGTGTAGCTCTCCGACCAGAGATGTGTGTCGGTCCTCCCATCGACGAGTTGCGCCGTCACGCGTACGTCATTGCCCGCCTTCAGGACCGACCCTTCAATCACGCCATCGACACCGAGTTCCTTCACGATTTCCGTTATCACTTTGTCTGTATCTTTGTATTGCATAGCCGAAGTACGTGAGATGACTCTGAGGGCTTTGATTTTGCCAAGTTCGGCGATCAAGGCATCAGTCATGCCGTCAACGAAGTATTCCTGCTCCGGGTCACCGGAAAGATTCTCGAATGGCAGAACTACAATCGCCTCGATGAATTGTGCAGCAGGCAGCGAAATGGATTTTCCCACCTGCTTTTCAGGGGGCCTGCCCAATTTGAACGCTATGATGGATGTAAGGAACACCACTGCAGTCACGGCCGCCCCCGTAATGAACCAAGGCAATGCGCGCCTCGACCACTTCGTGGGTTGAGCTCGGCCTGCCTCTACGGGTCCCATTCGCAACGCGGGACTCTGCAATTCGGTCGTTGTCTCTTCGAGTGTGATGGCAATATCACCAATATCGCGTAAACGGCGACGTGGCTCCTTCTCCAAACAGCGGCGCAGAAGGACCCGGATATTTGCAGGGGTTTCCTGTGGCAGAGCCTGCCAATCGGGTTCATGTTCGAGAGTGCGTACCACTGTGTCAGAGACTGTCTTACCCTCGAAGGGACGTTTGCCCGTGAGCATTTCGTACAGTATGCAACCGAACGACCAGATGTCCGTGTGACGGTCTATAGATTCGCCCCTGATCTGTTCAGGAGGCATGTAAGCCGGTGTGCCGATGACAGAGCCAGCCTGGGTGACGGCACTATCCTGGCTCGCAGCTTGGTCGCTGGTTGTCTTGGCCAGACCGAAGTCCAGCACCTTGATCCTGCCATCAGGTGTGATTTTTATATTGCCCGGCTTGAGATCCCGATGGATAATCCCCTTCTCGTGGGCCGCTGAGACGGCCAGAGCAACCTGCTGGCCGATCGAAAAGGCTTCCTGGAGTTTCAACGGTTTGTGAGCAATCCGCTGGGCAAGTGTCTCTCCCGGGATATATTCAAGAATCAAATAACCGGTGCCCTCGTCCTGTTCAATGATTTCGTGTATCACGGCGATATTCGGGTGATTCAACGAGGCCAATAGTCTAGCCTCCCGCTTAAAACGTACCTGGGCAGTCGAGCTTGCCTGCAATTCAGCCGGCATGCTCTTGACGGCAACAGAACGGTCGAGCTTGGTATCGTGAGCCAGATAGACCACTCCCATGCCCCCTCGGCCGATCATCTCGACGATTTTGAAGCTCCCCACTTTCTGCCCAACAAGATCCTGTCCCGATGCTGTCTCTTCGAAGTCGCTCTCATCCGTTTGTTTGACTAAGTCAAAGAGTGAATCTACCCGGCCGAAAGAAGCGATTCTTCCGCGAATATCCTGTTCGAGACCCGGATATTGCTTGATGAATTCATCGATATTCGGCGCCTCACCTCGCGTCCGGGCTTCGATGAATTGAAGCACGATAGCATCAAGCCTGCTTTCACTATCTTGTCCATTCGCCTTATCCATCAGAGTCCCTCAAAAGCCTTAGTCAATGCCAGCAGTGCCCGAGACAAAAGCATGCCCACCGCGTCGGGGCTTTTGTCCATGCGGGCGGCGATATCCTTATGGGCAAGCCCCTCGATCCTGGCCAGTATGATAACCTGACGGTGCGCCGGCTTGAGCAGGTCCATGGCGTGCTCAAGTTTGTCCAAATCCTCCCTTCTACTGAAAATAAGACTGGGTGTGGTCTGGGAGACAGGATACAGGGCTTGTCCGCCTGAGTTGTGAGTATGTGTAGATCGTTGCTCTAACGGTACTTCTTTGCGCATATCACGCTTGGCGGCATGCAATTGATCCAGATTGCCGCGAATCTGGTTTTCAGCAATCTTGGATAACCAGCGCAGGAAATCGCCCTCATTGCTGTAATTGAAGTCTTTCAGGTCCCGCAAGGCTGACATCAACGAGTCCTGAACGATGTCCATGGACTCCAGTTTAGACCGCAACTCACCCCCCATTCGAAGTCGGACGATCCGCCGGACTCGCTCGACATAGACGCCACAGAGCTGATTTCGTGCGGATTCATTTCCCTCCTTGGCCAGAATAACTAAATGCTGAGTCTTGTCCTGCGCCGTTTGCATCATTGTTCACGCTTCCTGAAACTCACAATGATATTATATATTTTATCAGATTAAAAAAGGTTTTTCGAAAAAAAAAAAACGTTGGATTTGCCCTTTTTCTCCCCTGTTACAGGTAGGCCATCAAATGTCAGGCCCACAGTAATCAAAACAACTAATTATGAAAGGAGCAGTACCATGGAACGAAAAAGAATCATCGCATCAGCAGTTATAGTTTTCTTACTGATCCCTACAGCGTTATGGTCACAGACATCAGAGTGGACGACATATAACGTCTCTAACTCTCAGTTGCCCTTTGATAGGATCGGCCCCCTTGTTTTTGATGCACAGGGAAACCTGTGGATAGGCTCCGGTAACCTAACTCCTGGTTCCTCAACTGGTGATTTGGCGAAGTTCGATGGAGAGAACTGGACGGTATATAACACCGATAATTCAGGGCTGCCGTGTAACAATATCCATGCTCTTGCCTTTGACAGCCAGGGGAACCTATGGATCGGGACTGGTGTGCCCTTGAATCCTGGTCGTGGTGGTTTGGCGAAGTTTGACGGGGAGAACTGGACGGTGTATAACACCTCCAACTCCGGGCTGTCGTCTAACTTTGTCTCTGCTCTTGCCTTTGATGACCAGGGGAACCTATGGATCGGGACCGGTGGCGGATTGTCGAAATTTGACGGGGAGAACTGGACGGTGTTATAAGACCTACAACTCCGGGCTGCCGTATAACATTGTCTGGGCTCTTGACTTTGATGCCGTGGGGAACCTGTGGATTGGTACAGTTGAGCCGGTTTGTGGTTCCGAGGCAGGTGGTCTGGCGAAGTTTGACGGAGAGAACTGGACCGTGTACAACAAAGCAAACTCGGGCCTAACATCCAACGATATCTGGGATTTAATCTGTGATGCGCAGGGGAATCTATGGGTCGGCCATGGAGACGACTATCGTCCGACGGGTGGGGGCCTGGCGAAGTTTGACGGAGAGAGCTGGACGGTGTATCACACATCAAACTCACCTCTGACATGGCACATGGTTACTTCTCTTGCCCTCGATGTCCAGCAGAATCTATGGATGGGGATGTGCAGCGCGCATACTACTACCGGCGGATTGGCAAGATTTGATGGAGAGAACTGGCTGGTGTTTAACCAGGGGAACTCCGGATTGCCACATGTTACAGCCACCGGTCTTGCCTTCGACGAACAAGGAAGCACTTGGATTGGGACCTATGGTGGCGGCCTTACCGTCCTTCGTTCATGGCCTGTAGTCGACTTCAATGGAGACGGTGTTGTTGACTCAGCAGATATGTGCATCATGGTTGACTACTGGGGTACAAACGAATCTTTGTGTGACATTGGCCCAACTCCATGGGGCGATGGGATTGTAGATGCTGAGGATCTGAAAGTCTTTGCTGAGTATTTGTTCGGTGATATACGATGTGTAGCACACTTCAAGCTCGACGAAGCAAAAGGAAATACCGTCAACGACAGTGCCAGGAACTTTGACGTTACCGTCTATGGCGATCCGGAATGGCGACCAACAGAGGGTATCATTGGTGGCGCACTGCTGCTTGATGGCTTTGATGATTATATCAAGACCGGATTTGTATTAAACCCCGCATATGGAGAGCTGAGTGTCTTTACATGGATTAAAGGAGGAACCCCGGGACAAGTCGTTGTCTCACAGAAAGGTGGGACAAACTGGCTGTGCGCAGATACATTAGATGGCAACCTGATGACGAAGCTTAAAAGTTCAGGGCGGTTCGGCAGTCCTTTGCTGTCCGAGATAACCATTACCGATGGCCAATGGCATCGAATAGGTCTCGTATGGGATGGTTCCAAGAGAATTCTTTATGTTGATGACGTCGCGGTAGCTGAAGACACACAGAATGACTTGGAAAGTTCGGATAGCGGTTTGTACATCGGTACCGGCAAGGCTATGGAAGCAGGAACCTACTGGTCCGGCCTAATTGATGACGTTCGCATCTACAATCGAGCTGTTCACCCATAGCAATTGCCCACCATAAACTAAAACGTAAGAGGCTGACAGCTTAAAAAACTATCAGCCTCTTTCTGATTTGCAGAGTTTGATACATTTCTTCTCACCGTTTACTTAATCCGA
>CAZWME010000385.1:0-5530 GCA_964634515.1 uncultured Pirellulales bacterium
TAATGGGAATGTCCACGACTACGGCAGGCTTTGACCGGGCGGCCCGGGCCAGTAAGGATTTATTCACCTTGATACTACCCTTGATCAGTTCAGGAACGCTGAATGTCTCTAACAGTGAATCATAATACGTCGGGTCCTTCTGCGGCAGGATGAAAGGCTTGTGAACCTGACCGGTTTCATCAACATAGCTGAGATAAGTTCTGGTCAGGGAACCTCCATGACGCTTGCTGCTGAATGCGATCCACCGGCTGTTGCTGGACCAGCTATGCCATGATTCGGAATACTCACTGTTGATGCCTAACTTGCGATAGTCTCCCGTGGCCAGATCCATTAGGTAGAGGTCGCTGCTGAGCTGATATACGGGAAAGCAGCCGTATCGGCACATACAGAACAGAAGAAATCGGCCATCCGGCGAGATCCTTGGCAACAGGATACTCAATCCCGTTTCATCAGCGGCCAGGACAGTCTCGGCCTTGCCCCAGCGATCTGTCTCGACATCATAGGCTATGCGCCGAAGATCATACTTGAGCTTGTCATAATTCTCAGGTGGAACAATGTTCCGATTTTGCCATAGAATAGGGCCGCTGCAAAAATACAAATACCGCCCGTCCGGAGACCATGCTGGATAGGTCTCAAGCCGGTTTTTATCTGACAGATCCGGAGGGCATACCACTTCCTTACTCTCAACGTGATAACAGACTAAGGCGGAATCAAGGTCCACCACGTCCCTCACTTCTATGCCGCCGGTACGAAAGAATTGGCGCACCTTGTTTATCGAATATACAGCCAATCGGCCGCTTGGATGCCAGGCGGTATAGCCCCACTTTGCACCAATCTTACCGATGGTGCCATTCCGGGCCAGGAGTGTATGACTACCGTATGTTGCGCTACGCAGGCCGATCGTCATTGTATCTGGCGCATTGCCGACAAAGCTGTGACAGTTAAGACACCCTTGGCCAAAAGAACGCCCTTGCAAAACTCCAGACACATCGTAATCGGTTAGATTGCGTTGATAAATCCCTATGTCTTTCCACCATTTATAAATGGGTTTCATAAACCGGTACACCACCGTCGCGTCAATGTCTTCTTTAGCTATGGTATTGGTGATACGCTGAAATTGTCGCCATCCGTTATCTGCATCTTTGACATGGACATCTATGAATACTTGACTACCTTTGTTTAAATTAAGCAAGGTACGCCATTTTCGCAAAGGGATGTGTATTTGGCCTGTTTTGCTGGCGATTCCTACCGCTGCGCCATGATTCGAATGGATTTTGACGCGGTAGGTCTGTCCCTTTTCGCAAATCCTGAAATTCAGGGGGGCAATGTTATGTGGGATGACAATACCGGAGTAGTCAGGGATAATATTTGGTTCGTTAGCGATTTGCGTGCACTTGTCCATGTCCTCGGATGAGCGGCACACAAGCCACACTCCGGAAAGGATGATAACACTGCAAAATACGCCTATGATGGTAATTCTTTTTTTCATGATTCTATGCAAGGTTCACCGGCTTTATGTGACCAGGGTATTTAATGCACTATAACATGATTATAAATTAGAGGTCGTTGACCTACAAGTTTCCCTAACGAAAATTTGCTCTTTCTTTATTTGCAAAGACCTAAAGAAAATATGGATAACAACCTTTGTATCTTATTTCACCGCTTCTCGAAAGGCAAATACAGATTGTCGCTATTGCTACTAAAGCGATTGCCGACAGAGACTGTTCTGCTCCCAAAGCCAACCCGACGGCGATAAACAGGAACAGATAGACAAGCTACTCGGGTTCTTTGACCGCCGCACGGAATCGTACGATGGACAGCGCACCGGCAAGACACTGCACTTTTTGTAGAGTAGCCTGATGTACAGCGCGAGCGCGGCAGCGAGCACCTGTGCGCCGGCAACGCTCACGGTCAACAGGACAACGCCCACAGTCGCCAATAACTTTAGTTGTTTGATTCGTATTGGTTGCTCCTTTACAGCCAATGAGTTGGGTGTCAATGATATTGAGACTTCTCAGATGACACTAACCAACGACTTCATCCGCGAAATCAGGATTAATATAGGATTTGGAGACAATTCTTCTTTCGCAACTTTCATATATTCGCATAACTTGTTGCTATGTATCCCTTCGACGGCGAACAAACGACCAGATGTAATAGACCGGGATACCTAAGAGTATGCTGCCAAGACTGTAAACCGAAGGTCTCGGCCACTCCTTGAACGCAAACACTGCCATGAAAAGGATTACGGCCATAAAGATCGCTGGAACAACAGGATATCCGGGCACGCGAAACGGTCTTTCCATATCCGGCCGGCGACATCTAAGAACATACACCGCTCCAACAAAAAGCAGTGCAAAAAGCGACAATCCCACCGAGGCATACTGATACAAGTCCCTGAAATACTTCACCCCGAACAGAATAGCGATTGCGCATGTGCTTTGTGCCAGCATAGCGTAAACAGGAACCCGCCCCTTTGAGCTTAAACGCCCAGCTATGGATGGAAACAATCCGTCCCTTGCCATGGCGTAGTAAATCCGCGGACCTGTAATAATGAATGCGCTCACCGTAGCCAAAAATGTCAATCCCAGCAAAACGGAGAAAATGCTGGAGGCTCTCGTTCCAAAAAGATTTCCGACAGCCAGTTTGGGAACCAGTTCCGCGTTGTCAAATCCCACATCAGCCAGGGGTACCGCGTAGGCGAAAACGAGATTCAAAGCCAGATACAAAACAACTACCAATCCGGCGCCAAGCAGCAGCGATCGCGGGAGAATTTTAGCCGGATTCTTAACCTCACCGGCCAGATAGCTGGCAGCATTCCAGCCGCTGTAGGCAAACATTACATAGAACAACTGAGTAACTGCAGTCCCAAACTTGACCTTCCCTATCGGCTGCCCTTCCGAAAGGTTTGTCAGTTGTCCTTTGCCAAACAGAAATGCCAGCAATACCAGAAACACAAACAGGCTAAATTTGATAACCGTTGTGAGATTTTGCGTCCAGGCGGATTGACGGTGACCAAAAAGATTGGGCAGCGTAACTGCAACGATAATAGCAGCAGCGGCTACTTTGATAATGGGGCCGGTTTCATTCTCGGCCAATCCGAACGGCGTCAAAAGGTACTTAGCCGCTATATAGCCTGCCACCGCTAATGGCGCGGAAAAGCCCAAAAAAAATGACGTCCAACCGGATAGAAAGGCAGGCATCTGCCCGTATGCTTCGCGAAGGTAAACGTACTCTCCACCCGACCGGGGCAGAGCCGCTGCCAGCTCCGCCACACAAAGAGCACCGCAAATGGCCAATAACCCGCCAAGGGCCCAAAGCCCGAATATGACGGGGTAGTTCTGAAGCGAAGCCATCATGTATCCGGGCGAGACCAGAATTCCTGTACCCACCATGCTGGCAATAACCACGTAAGTCGAAGTCGATAGACCAAATCCTCGCTGCAATTCTTCTTTTGGCATTCTTATTGTCCTTAAAGTACCCCCATCTTTAATGGTTGCACACCCTTCACAGCACGACATGTCTTTAGCGATGTCAGGAGCCACCTGGTAGAATCCGTCGTATCCGTTTCAATAATATCTCAGTGCCTTTTATTCATGCATTCAGGGACTTGTCCAGAAGCCCGTCCCAGATCCGCCTCTGCTCAATCAACGCCTGGACACGGTCGGGAACCTTATCGCTTACTTCCAGAAGTTGCCAGCCCTTCCAGCCCATTTTTACAAGCAGGTCCATCTGAAGCTGATACGGAAATTCCGCATCTTTGAGATTGTGCAGGTGCAGCGTATCACCCAGCAAATCCTTGACCAGGTTGAAATTGTGCTCGAATCCGTTGCCCGCAGCATCCCTCCTGTCGGAGTTGAGCTTCACCCGAACACTCGGCTGGTCAACGCGATCCATAATCGCCCTTAGTGTCGGCAGCTCGCCGGCATTGCCGTGCGCTTCGAGGCGAACCTGCTGGCCATAGTCACCAGCAAATGCTCCCACAATGTTCAGCGAATTACTGATTTGCTCAATGGTCTGTTCTTTCGGAACGCCGTCGTGAAAACTGTTCGGGAACACCCTCACGCCGCTGGAACCTACGTCACGGCTTAATTTTATATAGCCCTTGGTATTTTCAATCGCCGCTTCAAGCTTCGCGGCATCCGGCGAATCATAACGTTCACCGCTGGCAATACCGACTAATTTTACAGGGCTGTCCTCAAACTTCTTTCTTACTTCGCGGCGCTGCTGTGCGTCAAGTTCAAGCTCAACACCATGAGCATAGGACTGTCTGGTTCGCAGCTCAACACCAAATGCCCTGGCCTCGCAGCAGTTTCCAATCAGTGTCGGGATGTCCCAGTCTTTGCCCCATTGATAGGTAGTAAAACCAAATCTCGTCAGGGTATTGGGCTTAGAAACCGGCGTTCTTACAGTATAACGGCACGATGTTAAGCTCACCCCGGCACATACACCGGCGGCGACACTAATACCATGCGACAGAAAGCTGCGGCGTGAAAGTTCTTTTCGTTCAAAAAACATAATCGTAACACCTATCCAATATTAACAACAATTCAGTTATTCACTTAAGCGCTTTTTAAGTGTAATACTTAGGCCCTGACCCTGCCCCTGAAAAACCGTCTCCAGGTTCGAATCTGTAGTTATGGCCTTAATGTAATCCTGCATCCGTGAACCCATATTAACATTGTGGCCAAGAATCAATCCACCCGGACGCACTAATGGCAGCAGTTTTTGTAAGTAATCAACGTAACCGGGTTTGTCCGCATCAATGAAAAGAACGTCAATCGGTTCTTTGATATTTTTAACCGTCTCGTGTGCATCACCCATAACGAGCGTAACGATATTATCGACACCGGCACGTTTGAAGTTCTTGCGAGCCAACGCCGCTCGCCCCTCGTCAATATCATGAGTGGTGAGCTTGCCCCCGGTGGCACGCAGCGCAAGACAGAACCAGACGCCCGAGTATCCGTTGGAAGTACCAATCTCGACAACATGTTTGGCGCCAATCGCTTCGGTAAGCAGCCGCAGTATTCGCCCGTCCTCCAACGGTACGTTCATATTCCCGACACGCTGGTTGCGATCCATATCATCAAGCACGCTCAAAATTTTCTTCTCTTCTTCGTTCACCGCCGTAGGTGGATTTTGTTGAGGTGCGGCCGAGAACTCCCTGCCGCCCCGCCTTCCGCCAAAACCTCCACCTCGTGGTCTCGGCTGGGCAATTAAGCTATCAACGACCAATGCTAATATAACCACCGCTCCAATAACCAGCAAAATCTTCTTTAACATTTTTCGCTCCTTTCAAAAATACAGTTAGACATTGCGCTGTAATATTGGATACGTACAGTTAAAGACGTTTTTGGAAGGTGACTTTATTGCGGCCAATTTCGAAAAAACCAAAAAAAAATATTTAAGTTATCCGCATTCAACACACCAAACTTACTTTTCACCTTTAGATTCATTAAAATAACACTTTTCTATTTTTACTGTCTAACATTATTAAAGGTTTATAAGTCGTTTATACGATTAACTTTCC
>CAZWME010000386.1:0-5529 GCA_964634515.1 uncultured Pirellulales bacterium
CCCAGTTATATTTCCAAACTGACTGTAAAGCCCTTTCAACTTGGTTTGGCGGATAAATGTAACCTAAACCGAGCTGGTGCGCCCAGCCCTGTCCGAAGAGCTGGTCGGACAAGCATCCTTTTGCGTATTGAAATTTCGGATGTTTCTGCAGGTCAACAAGCTGGATGAAGTATTCACCGTCCCAGAGCCGTTCGGCGGTGAGCCGACTGCCGCTTTCGAATATTTTTCGGCAGCGTTTTGAGAACTGTCTATCGCCCATATCTTTTGCCATTTCTTCGGCTGCTCGGAGTGCGGCTAAATACAGCGAACCGACAAATGTGTTCGGCCCTTCGAAATTGATGTCGTATGTATTATGCTGGCTGTTTTCGATAAGGCCGTCATCGTTACCATCCTGTTGTATGGAGAACTCAAGGGCTTTTTTGATACTCGGCCAGTTGCGCTTAAGAAAACTGTAGTTGGCGGAAGCCTGATGCTCGCGATAGGCTTTAAGCACGCTGCCGCATTGCCCGTCGGCGGCGTAAGCGCGGTTACTCCTGAAGCCAACCAGACCGGACTCGGTGTCAAAACCTTCGCCGAAGTCCTGCATTTCTCTGGCGCTTCGCTCAAGCTGCGGGAAAAGACGTGCAGGCGCATGAGCATAGTTCCACACGTGGGTACAGGTGCCCGCACAACAGCCGACACCTTCCCATGCCCAGAATCTGCCGTTCTTCCACCACTGGCATGTCCCGGTCGCCAGATTGCTTACCGTCGAGTGGAGGCGGAAAAGCAGCCACTGTGGAAGCGTGCTGTGCTCATAATAAGTTTTGTGCCATCTGGCTGTATTACCGGCGAGACGGTCATAATTATCGAGGACATAATGTGCGACATCGGTAGCATTGTTGAAATGGTTGGCGTACTCGTGGCCGTTTGAGTGGTTGGGGAAAAACCATGCTAATACAAAAGTGAAGGTACGCGTGGTGCCGGGCGCTAATTCCACAGTATGAGCAGCCAAAACTGCACTTTGTTTTTGTGTAACAGGCCAGGTGGCATTTTCTTCTGAGTATAGTTTGACGTCTCTGTCCGGGATAGATTCAATAAGCTTGTTAACTTTCTGGGACGGAATTGCCTCATTCGAGAGAGCCAGAACCAGCGAGCCGTAGTCTGGGAGTTTGTCGAGGGGTCCCATCGGGCCTTTGTGCGGCTCATCCGAAAGTTCTATCTGGTCGATGTTAATATGTCCCCAGCCGCCGGAGAATTTATCGACAATCTGGATTTGTGCCACTTTACCTTCAAACTGTTCTACGTTCCAGAAGTACCATTCGAGTTTTTCGTTACTCTTACCGGTGGCCGTACGTACGACGTTATCGTCGATAAGCAAATTTATACAGGTTTGAGCTGAGTGATTGCCTCCGCCGATTAAGAAGTTGACGAATTTCCGCGAGATTTTGAATGGCGGGGATGTCAGCGTGCCGTGGGATTTGTCACCACCAAGGAAAGTATTGACAAGTCCTTTTCCTAAAAAGCCGCTTACCTGCTGCTGGCCTGCCAGTGTGCCGTTTGCAGGACCTTTACCAAACGCCTGTCCTGTTATTTTCCAGTTATTGTAGTCTGAGTCTTCGAAATCGGACAGGATGATTTTAGGACGAGGCTCTACGATTCCTTTGGGTACGGGTGCCTTCTCGGCGGTATGCACAATCAGTGTTCGCTTGTTTTCATTGACAATCCGGCTTCGACGCAGAGCATGTACTGACTTTGCCGAATCAATAAGAACGGCGTTCTCAAGCCATCCTAAGAGATTTACAGAGAGTTTTTTGGTTGATATATTTCGAACGCTAATGCGGAATATTGTTGCAGGCAGGGCGGAATCTTTCGCATTGAGCGGAATAAAAGGTGAATAAGCTTTCAGTGAAATACTTACAGGGAACCCATCTTCACGATAACGAACGTTGCCAATGGGGTATAAACCTGCGAATTCCACGTTCCCGAAATCCTTGTTCAGTGTTTTTGCAAATGTCCTGCCGTCCTGCTCTACAATCACGGCAAAACCCGAGTCCACCGGTGAGTCGGGTCTATAAGTACGGTAACAATTCAGACCATATCCTGTGAAAACGTGTTTGTTAAAGATTTGCCAGAGGCCAAGCGTTCCGTCGCCTCGCAGATAAAGCTGCCCTGATGCGATACCTCCAACCGGCATGCCTATCGTTTCAAGCTCCCTGCCGCTATAGACTTCTTGCTCGCCTTGCTCAAAGAGAAACCGAATCGCATCCTGTGATAGATCCTTGTCTGAAGGTACCAGATGCTTCGTTTGCTTTTCCTGTTCGACGACCGGATTGAGTGATGTATCTTCGAGTTTCATCGCCAGCAAAGTGGGCTCTACGATATGCAGGTTATTCAAAAGGGGCTCTGTATATTGTATGTCTCCGTATTCGGCCTGATTGAAATGATGCTGTTTGCCCACGTGATTATTCCAGTCCACACCTTCAGTTAAAAAACCGTGTTGGCCGTGATGATGTTTAGCGATAGCCCGAAGGATTGTAAGTGCATCAGCAAGATACGATTGATTTTTAGTGTCTGTATAGGCTTCTAAATACGCCAGTGCGGCCTCGGCGTTCTCCCAAAGATAAGACGTGTCCCAGCTTTTCTCCATATAGAGCAATCCCTTGGTTTGAACACCGTTTCTATCTTCTTTCATCTTAAACTGCTCAAGACCTGCAAGGCATTTGTCATAAGCGAAATCACGGATTTTCTTATCTTCGAGCAATTTAGCTGCCTCTCGCAGAACGCGAAATGCCACGGAGTATGCAACGTTTTCATGTTCGTCATAAGTATCATGATTAATGCTTCCGAAAAATCCACCCGCTTCGATGAAAACATTTATCTTTTTTTTGATTATGTCCGTATAGTCCGCAAGACCTCGTTTGGTTAGGCCTGTGTAGAGCTGAATAATGAATAATCCGTCACCACTTTTTTCGAATAAGATATCTGAGTCTCCGTAGGCGTTTTGGGGATATTGCTTGCCGCTTGGTTCGCAGCGACGAGGAAACCAGCCGTTCGATGTGGACTTCACGTTCGTGTTGAGCCATTCTGCTGTTTTTATGGCCAAATCTCGCATTTTGCGTTTTCTTTGGCCTTCGAGTTCATCACTGAAAATAAGAAGCTGATATGCGATTTTTGCCATCGAGCCGGGACAAAACCAGTTATTCTTGTGCTGGTAGTTAAGGCAGAATCGATTGTTAGTGGTTTCGCGGTAGCCGGTTATAAAACCTGTTTCGTAGTCGATAAAACCATTCTCCAATACATGATCGAGCAGTGATATAGCTTTTTTGGCCAGAGATGGATTTCTAACATGCCTGGCGAACAAATATATTTCATAAGCACCACCAACGGCATTTGCCGCCCAGCCGGGGCCTTCGAGATTTCCGAAATCGTGCCAGCCCATTATGTTTCCATCCTGGTCAACAAAGCTCGACTTGCTGCAAAGGTGGCCCTTGTAAGGAACCAAAGTGAACTCTGCGAACCTGACGGAATCACGGACGGAATCAAAGATTGTGTAAGATGGATCCTCCGGCAGATAAAAACCGGACTGTGGTATTTGGCCACAGGCAGAAAAACTGTACAAAACGAATCCAATTAGGATTGGAGGAATCCGGGAGCTTTTCATCTTTCACTTCCTTTCTTTAAGTGAGAAGGTTAATGCAGACAAATTTATTGACACTTGAAACTTATTTCAAGCTCCCGGATTTTAATAAAAAAGACCCTTCTTTGCCAATGTGTTTCGTAAAAAACATGCATTGGCAAAAAGGAGCCTGAGTTTACTGGTCGGATTCGTCTTTTAATTGGTAGCGTATTTTACAGAGCAGCCGTACGGTTTGGTTTTCGATGTGCTTACAGCTTTGCCGGCGTTAAGGTCCGCCAAAACATTATCAACATAGTTGACTACGCCTTCTTTTTTCTGGCCCAACGGCGAGTTATCAATTGCGCCGTCATAGACAATCCTGCCTCTGGGATTTATCACGAAAATATGGGGCGTAGTCTTGGCGCCGTAGGCTCGGCCAACTTTGCCCGACCTGTCATCAAGTATCGGAAACGACAACTTATTTTTTTCGGTGAATGTTTTATTCGCTTCCGAGGTTGTATGGTTTGTGCTGTTTACCGCAAGCCAAACAACGTTTTTGCTTTTATACTTATTCGCAAGCTCGGCCATCGTGTTTTTCGTCTCATGATGGTATAGAGAGAAGGGGCATTCCATGTTGAACCATTCCAGCACGACAATTTTGCCCCTGTAGTCGGAAAGCTTTACCGTTTTGCCGTCAAAGCTGTTTAGCTTAAACTGGGGAGCTCTTATAGCCGAGCTTTGGGTATCTCTGGCCGGTTTCTGTCGTGACGGTCTGTCCAATCTTTCAGGTCTTGGCTGTGGTCTTCCAGGGCCCCTTATTTTCGCAAGCTGCTGTTCAATGGCTCTTATTGCCATCATTCGGTCTCTGGCTGCTCTTGCCATTATTTCTCTGAGCTTAGTCTGTTCTTCTTCGGAGAGATCTCTGAGTCGCTCTCGGTCCTGGGGTTCTATCCTTTGTACGGCAGCTTTTAATTTAGCAACCTGCTTCTCGATTGTACTGATTGCTTTGAGCTGCTGCTCTCGCGAAAGGGTTATAGGCCCGCCAAATCTTTGCTGCATTTCGGCTCGGAATTTCTGCTTTTCCTCCTCGGACATATTCGTGTATTTTTCTCTTCTTTTCTGCATTTCGGCCATGAACTTTTCTCTATCGGCCTCGGACATGTTCTGTAATCTTTGCCTTATATTCTCACGCTGCTGCAGTACTCTCTGTCCGGGGGTTTCTTCTTCCTGGGCGAATGTGCCCCGGGGAATCGCCAAAATCGTAAGAACCGCGATGATTGAAATTAGATACTTTTTCATAATATTAGCCTCCAAAATAAGTAGATTGTTTGTTTTTTCATAGCTCCAATCGGCATTTTTATTCTTAATCTTTTGTATATACACACTATGTATTAATTTTGTTCTTTCGACAAATTGGCTTTGAATTGGCACCCTTAGGGTGGTAAAATCCGCGAGTAAATCACAATATATCATTTTAAAGCTTCTTATCCACGCACAAGGTTTCATTTTTGGCCTCTGAAATTGGCTTAAATTGGCTTTAATTGGCTTTGTTTTTTGGACTATGTTCGCGTTTTCTTCATAATCGGTTGTAAATACACAATTTGCATCAATTTTTACCCTTTCGACAAATTGGCTTAGGATTGGGTTAAATTGGCTTTAATTGGCTTAAATTGGCTTTGAATTGGCTTTGTTGTCTGAATTACCAAATGTCCAACATACACGTATTTACTTGTCAGAAAAGAGCTTACGTTAATTTTGGCCGACTTGACTTTGGCTTTGTTTTGCATAAAAGGGTGTATAGGGAATACAGTATAATTGAAAGAGTGCCTAAAGTGCCTAAAGTGAGCTAAAGTTAAATAATTGATGCTCATGATGTCCTTAAACTCTAAATCCTAATATCTAAATCCTAAACAAGCTCAAAATCCTAATGATTC
>CAZWME010000387.1:0-5511 GCA_964634515.1 uncultured Pirellulales bacterium
GATTCCGACAGATCGGCGGCTGGCTGAATAAATATGGCGTGTCGATCTACGGAACAAACGGAGGTCCTTACATCACACAAGCTTGGGGAACCAGGTTCGGACATACCAATCGCTCGTCTGCCTCCGACCAGCGACCCTGGGGCGTTACGACATGGAAAGACAAGAGCCTCTATGTTCATGTCCTCAACTGGAACGGGAACGTACTACAACTGCCCACAATCGACCGAAAGCTAGAATCCTATCGATCACTGACAGGACCGGCCGCGACGGTGGTTCGGACCAATGTATTCTTAACCATATCCGTACCCACCAAATATCGTGACACACTGGATACAATTATCGAACTCAAATTCGATCGTTCACTTGCCGGCATCGATCCGATTTTTATCGGAAAACGCTAACTGGCCTTTGGCTGTCGAGTAATGGCATCCGGCCCGGCCCGAACCTTGATATCACACTGGCTTCACATGGGACGGCTCAAATCGTTGCCTGTCAGCATCTTTCAAATTCACACTGATTTCACTGAGACAAGAATGCCTGGAAATGCAATGAGAAGTCCCTGGCAATCATAGTTTTATCTTTAACCGAAGTGAACTCATTCGTCTCTATGCTCGGACTGATAGCTGAGTCAACGTCTACTTTTAAGGATTTTTCGTCCACTTCTACTTTTCATGCGAGCCCGAAAACCACTTTTACGAAGCCTCTTGATCTTACTTTTGCGATGGTTCTTCATATTATTTTACTCACCTTCAGAGATTACAGCTAAGCTGCTAGTCGCCACTCACTGTGATTTCACTTACTATCATTAGATCGGCTAATATTGTACTCCCGATGGTAAGCAACTGCAACATGTCTTTGGCTGGCATCCAGAATGAATGGATTACCTTGCGAAACCGGTTTCCTCAGCGCCGGGAATCTCCAGGGTGTCCCTCCATTAGAGGTGTCCCTCCATTAGAAATGACAAATCACTCTTGTCATATCAAACCGGGCGCAGTAAATACCTGGCTGCTAAATATGGCCGCATCTTTATTCTACGTCGGTTTCCTCCAATCGTTCCTTGGGACTTCAGTCGGAATAACTGGTTCCGCCTCGTCTGCCTGTAGTGTCGCCAACTTCTATTCTGTCGCAGTGTTACTTCTTCCGTCGGATCGGCTTGATCTTGGTGCCGGTGACTTCGCTGATTCCTTGGGATGAGGTCAATTTACCGGTTATTTTGCCGGCTTTAAGCTTACCTTCGAGGCTGATTTCGTACTCATTATCGCCGAATGGCAGAGTCATATCGAAGCTGACCCGTCCTTCTTCAAAATCGATCTTCTTGATTGGTAACGCACCAAAGCGGGCACTGAGGTCCGGCAGAACCGTGAGCCGTTGCTTTCTCGGTCCCTGCTCGGAGATCATCGTCAGGTCCCACTTGCCGATGAGGGCCGCACCGACGCGCTTACCATTTGCGTCGATTTCACCTTGCTGCGAGCTGAATTTTCCAGTGAGCGTATGCCCTTTCAGCACCCCTTCGTAGGTCGTTTCCCACTCGCGGTCGCCGAACTTGCTAATCCGGCTGAACGTAAGCTTGCCGTCGTTGAACTCCACATCGCTAATCTCATGTTCGCCCCATTGGCTCTGCCACTTGGCCTGGAGCTTTTTCTGCTTGTCGAGGGTGACTACCAAAACCGTCTTTAACTCGCGATCGCCCATTTTGAGGGCCATGTCCCAGCTTCCGAGGATGGGGGGTATGCGCTTGAGCTTTTTACCTTCGGTCGTTATCTCGCCCTGGTCGCTGCTGAGCATACCGGCCAGCTCGCCCTTCTCGAGTGTGCCGGTGAAATTGCCTATATATTCCGAATCCCCGATCTGATTATAAAGAGTAAAGGTAATATCTTTGCCGTCGCGTTTAATGTCCTTTACTTCGCCGATTCCAAAAATGCTTACCCATTGGGCGGTTAGTTCCCCCTCCTTGTCCCTGGCGAAGGCGAGTATCGACTTCATCTGCGAGTTGTCAAAATTCAGCTTCATTTCCCATTCGCCGAACAATCCCCTGCCCTGGGGTGCAGCCAATAAACCGACGCAAAGAAACAGAACGAATAAGAGTGATAAAAATCCGGAACCTCTGTGTAGTGACTTCATGATTTTGCCTCCAAACAAAAATGAACTTTAATCAGCCGCTCAGCGACACCACCGAGCCTCATCTGTTATAGTATATCAGACCTTTTGTCCTTGTCAACCATAATTAGCCTCAAACTTAAGTGTTTTCCCCTAAGCTTTTCCGCAGCAAATCCTTGTGAAGCCAAAAGCATGTGTTTATCGCTTCAGTCAAGCCACACAAAAATGATACGAAAGAAAGTCAGGATTGTCCGGCATTTGGAAAGCGGCAACTAAAGCTTTTACACAAACTCGCATTCAAGGAAATTCACTATGACCGTATCAGAAAAGCAATTGAAAGCTAACAAGAAGAACACCCAAAAAGGTGATGTGAAAAAGGTGTATTTACCAATGGTCAATCCAGAGATTTTCCTTGATGGGAAGGTAGCGGATTTGGTATAAATAAGGAAGGAGTTGTCTCAGTACTGAACGTGCATCTATAGATTCTGGTCTTCCAGCGGGCAAAATTTTTATAGGTTCCCGAATAGAGGAGGAATTATTATGAAGGATACAGAATTACAGGCAAAGATATACGCCTCACAGTTATTTTTTTTTCAAACGATAACTTATGTTTATTTTTTGAAGGAGGACTATTATGTGTAATCCACTAAGGGACGCCTTACGGCGGAAATTGATGTATTTCATTTCTTTTGTTCTGGTGCTGAGCATAACGGGCACTGCTAAGGCAGAACTGGTTGGTTGGTGGAGGTTTGATGAGGGCTCCGGGACCACCGCTTCTGACTCAAGTGGTAACGGCAACGATGGTACACTCGAAGGTGGTGCACAGTGGGCCGATGGCCAGATTGGCCCCGCACTGGAATTCAATGGTTCTGGGGCTCGTGTCGTGGCTGCGAATATTCCGTTGGATAGTCGAAGTTTCACTATCACGATGTGGGTTAATCCTGTGTTATATACCAACGAAACAGTCGTCTTCTCCACAGGCCTGACAGGTTCAACAAACACTGATATGCATTTTCGGCTCTGGGGCGATGGTCGTGTTCGCATGGGATTCTATAGCAATGACCTCGATACTGTTGCCGGGACTGTCGCGGACAATAACTGGTACCACATTACTTTCTGGTACGATTTTGAGAATACAACCAGAAGGATATATATAGATGGAGTGCAGACAGCCGAGGATAGTGCAGCTCCTTATCTCGGGACTACAGGTGATACCGTTATTGGCGCCTGGGGTACAGGTCAGTGGTTTCAGGGCATTATTGACGATGTACAGATCTACAACCATGCGCTGACGGAGGGCGAGATTGAATCTGCTATGCTGGGTATTGGAGGATATCCGTACGCATCGAGTCCTACCCCTAAAGATGGTACACTGCATGCTGATACATGGGTGAGCCTTAGCTGGAGGCCGGGAGATTATGCAGTCTCGCACGATGTGTATCTCGGCGAAAGTTTTGATGATGTCATCGCCGGTGCCGAGAGCGAGTTCCAGGGCAAGCAGGGTATGCCGAATTTCGTGGCCGGCTTTCCCGGATTTGCTTATCCGGAAGGTCTTGTTCCGGGTACAACATATTACTGGAGAATCGATGAGGTTAACGAGGCGGAGCCGAATAGTCCGTGGAAAGGCCCTGTCTGGAGCTTCTGGATTCCTCCCTACACTGCCTATGATCTCTATCCGCCTGACGGCGCCGAATTTGTAAACCCTAATGTGGAGCTTAGCTGGACGGCTGGTTTCCGTGCGAAAATGAACACTGTGTACTTTGGTGACAATTTTGACGATGTGAACAACGCCATTGGAGGTATCCCTCAGCTGGCTACAACTTATACTCCCGGCCGTCTTGAGTTAGAGAATACTTACTATTGGCGGATCGATGAGTCCGATGGAGTCACTACCCATAAAGGCGATGTCTTGACTTTCAAAATCCAGCCACATATACCCATTACTGATCCCAGTCTTATCGGCTGGTGGAAGCTTGATGGCGTGGCTTCCAGCACTGCTGCCGTTGATTGGTCCGGCTATGACCATCATGGCACTATCATGGGTGATCCCGAATGGGTGATTGGATATGACGGCGATGCGCTGGAATTGGATGGTGACGGCGACTATGTGGATGTCGGCAGCGTGGGGATAAGTGGGATGGATCCGAGGACGATCACCGGCTGGGTGAAGGCGAGTACCACGGCTATACCAATCTGGACAACCGTTTTCGGCTTTGCCCACGATGGAAGCGGTGACGGCACGTATTTCGATATAACGGTGGACAATGCGGGCAATTATGGTCTTAACATTCTTGGCTGGGGCGCTATAATCCGTGCCGTGGATACGCGGTGGCACCATTTTGCTGCTACGTATGATGGAAGCGAGGGGCGTTGGTATCTGGATGGCCAGCTTGTTGATAGCCTGGCCGGAGCTATAGCGACAACTGACGAGGTGAGAATCGGCGCGAGACTCAGCAACAACAATTACTTCCCCGGCTTAGTCGATGATGTCCGCATCTACAACAAGGCGCTGACCCTCAACGAGATTAGGGAGATTATGAGAGGTGACCCCGAACTTGCGTACAGTCCAGGTCCCGCCAACGGGTCAATAGTTGACGTATTAGAAGCGACGTCACTTAGCTGGTTGCCGGGAGAGAAAGCCGCTCAGCACGATGTGTACTTCGGCACTGATAAAAACGCTGTTGCCGATGCCGATACATCCGATACGACCGACATATATCGAGGCCGACAGGGTATTACCATTTATACTCCACCCGAAGGTGTTGAATGGGGCGGCGGGTCTTATTACTGGCGTATCGACGAGTATAATAACGATGGAACTATCAACAAAGGCAATGTCTGGAGCTTTACCGTAACTGATTATCTTATCGTGGACGATTTTGAGAGCTACAATGACCTTAATCCGGATGATCCCAACAGCAACAGGATATTTTTTGCCTGGCTGGACGGTTTAGACAATCCAACATTAAACGGCTCTGTCGTTGGTTATGATAATGCTCCTTTTGCCGAGCAAACTATCGTTCACAGTGGTTCTCAGTCGATGCCATTTACCTACGACAACGGTGTTGCTAAATCTGAGGCGACCTTGACACTGACTTCCAATCGCAACTGGACTCAGGAAGGTGTTGGAGTACTGTCGCTATGGTTCCAGGCAGACACATCTAATGCTGCCCAGCCGATGTACGTTGTTCTCAATGGCAGTGCAGTGGTTTCTCATGATGATCCTGATGTGGCATTGATAAATACCTGGACGGAATGGTCTATTGACCTGCAGACATTTGCAGACCAGGGCGTGAACCTTTCAAATGTCAATACGATTACTCTTGGTTTCGGCAACAGAACCAATCCGGTCGCAGGTGGTACAGGTATGATGTACTTCGATGATATTCGTCTTTATCGACCGGCACCCTAAGG
>CAZWME010000388.1:0-5506 GCA_964634515.1 uncultured Pirellulales bacterium
AGGTCTTGCTGATACAGGCGCATAAACCCATTGAGCTCATGCGGTAACGTAAAGATCACATGATAATACGGTACCGGCAGGAGTTCCTTCTCTCTGCCCTGGAGCCATGCTTTAGTATCATTCTTGTGGCATTTCGGACAACTGCGGTTACGACATGAGTGATACGAATACTAAAAAGAACTACATGATCTCTACATTTCATTCTTACCGTTTACTTAATCCGATAGAAGTAAAAGATTTCTGAGAAATATTTAAATTTTTGCAAATAATTGACATTATTTCGGACCTGATATAGGGGAATTTGATATTTGTGGTGACAAAATGGATACATGATGTCACCGTATAAATATGATGTTTTTTAGCTCTTAAAAGAAGCAACTTTGCGTCTGTTGTGTCACTCGTACACAGTTTCTATATTTTGTTACCAACAAATATAAAAGCCCCTGCGGCGCGGAGGAGGAAAAAAGTGAAGCTTACGCAGGAGCTTAATAAGGCTGCAAACATCCATGTTCTCAGCCATAATTGCAGATAACCAAATACTATAATGTTACATGAATAATGCCAAGTAAAAAGGACCTCTGAGTGCAAGGTTTATAAATATATTACTTTATTAGTAGAATGAAAAAGTTATGATCATTTCTAAGTAGAATCAAAGCACCATTAACTTGATTAAGAGTTTTGTGTCGCGTAGTATTTCCTTCGAAACGGTTTTCTAAACGAAGTGGAAGATCGTTGAAATTGAGATAGAATTTTGGTATTGTAGGACTTAAAGTCTCAAGGAGTAACTCAGTTAAGTGTATATGGTAAATCCCAGCAAAGTTTTATTCTGGCTTATAATCATATGGCACTATTATCGCTTTTTATTTTTCTGAGGAGGTGTACTATGTATAAGGAATTTCTGCGGTTAATTCTTATTGTCTCGGTGCTAAGCCTGGTTGGTAACGCTTCAGCGGCGGATATAAGCTGGGATGATGGCGGTACGGACAGCCTATGGAGTACGGCCGCAAACTGGGATGGCGATACGGTTCCCACCGCCAGCGACGACGCTATCATCGAGATTGATCCTGGTGTGATTATCGATGCTTCCGTCACGGCGGATGCTTATAACGTCATAATAGCCGACGCTGCTAGTTCCACCGGAAGAGTTATTATGACCGGCGGAACTTTAACCGTTCATCAAACCGGAGGGGGCGGCCCAGGTCTGTGGATTGGCAACATAGGAACAGGGTACTTCGATATGAGTGGAGGTACCATTACTGCTGAGCACGTGTATCTTCCCAGAAGCAGCCCCGGCAAAGGTTATATGACGATGAGCGATGGTACTATTACGACAGGTCAGTCGTTCACGTTGGGGCTTCATAGTGGTGAGTACGGTGAGCTTAATATGACCGGCGGCACAATTAACGTTGGCACGATGTTTAGGTGTCCGGACAATGGGCAGGCGGTGCTCAATATGCGCGGAGGCACAATTAACGTCAGCGGTACGTTCTATATCATCAGGAGGGGCAGCAGTGGCGGCACCACTTCCGGCCATGTCCAACTGGATGGCGGAACTATCACCGCTGATGATCTCGAGATGGACGCTCAAAATATCGGCAGACCGGCCACTATGGATATTACCAACGGCACGTTGGTCATCAATGGCGATAAAGTCGATAGAATCAAAGGGTACGTCGCCAAGGGCTGGATTACCGCCTTCGGCAGCGGTGGGAGCGGAATAAACGTAGGAATTGCCGGCGCCAAAACTGTCATCAGTGCGGGTCTTTCGTGGAATCCGAGCCCAAAAGATGGAGCAGAAGACGTTCCGGTGGACGTGGTCCTTAGCTGGTCACCGGGATTCCATGCCGTCAAGCACGATGTTTACTTCGGGACCAGTGTCGATGACGTGAATAATGCGACCGCAACAAATGATCCTGCAGGAGTATACATAGGTTCGCAGACGACCAACAGCTATCAAACCTCTCGTTTAGAAATGAGTCGGACCTATTACTGGCGTATAGACGACATTAGTGCCGAAAATGCGGTATCGAAAGGCAGTGTCTGGCGATTTACAACGGAGCCATTCGCATATCCTCTAAGTGCAGAGAATATAAGCGCCACTGCCTCCAACTCGAACAGCCCTGACGAAGGACCTGAGAACACCGTGAACGGTTCAGGTCTGTCTGACGGCAAGCACTCGTCCACCCTTACAAATATGTGGATCAGTAGCAGCAGCGAACCAGAATCGGCCTGGATCCAGTATGAATTCGATAAATCCTATAAGCTGTATCAGATGCTGATATGGAACTATAATGGAAGTATGGTTCTTACCAGCTACGGTCTAAGAGAAGTCAC
This sequence comes from uncultured Pirellulales bacterium, assembly GCA_964634515.1. Classification (GTDB taxonomy): domain Bacteria; phylum Planctomycetota; class Phycisphaerae; order Sedimentisphaerales; family Anaerobacaceae; genus NIOZ-UU13. The sequence goes on from CAZWME010000388.1 coordinate 2,335, forward strand.
TATTGAGTATTCAACCGATGCCACCAACTGGATACAATTGGGCAATGTCCCTGAATTGGCTCAGGCAAGTGGGGCAGAGGATTATACCCACAATACAACTATTGAATTTGATGGTGTCCCCGCAAAGTATGTCAAGATTTCAGCTAACAGCAACTAGGGTGGTGGTGCTTTTGACCGATACGGCCTGAGCGAGGTGCGCTTTTTGTATAAACCTCTGCGTGCAAGAGAACCACAGCCGCAGTCCGATGCAACGAACGTGGACCCGGATGTGACACTCATCTGGAGAGCGGGAAGAGAGGCGGCCGAGCACAATGTTTATATCGGTACTGATGAGCGGGCAGTGGTAGTCAGTAATGTACCTGTTAGTATTGTTACCGAAGCCGTAAATGGGCTCTTGTCTCTCGATTTGGGAGAGACTTATTACTGGAAGGTAAACGAGGTCAATATGGCCGAGACTCCCCCGATGTTGGAAGGCGAAATCTGGAACTTTACTACACGTAATTTCTTTGTTGTGGATGATTTCGAGTCTTACAATGATATTTCTGTCGAGGAAGAGGACAGCAATCCGGTATATCTGGCGTGGGCAGATGGATTTGACAATCCGTCGGTAAACGGTTCGACTATAGGTTATGTCGAGCCGTTCCAGCCTTCTATGGAATTCAGGATAGTGCATAATGGCAGTCAGTCGGTACCATTCATATACGACAACAACCTCAAGTATTCAGAGGCAGTGCTATCGCTGAGCCCCCCGCAGGATTGGACAGAGCATAGCGTTAAAGTATTGTCACTCTACTTTCACGGTGATCCGAACAATGCTGTTGAACAGATGTATGTGAAGGTCAACGACTCTAAGTCAGTATACGACGGTGACCCGACCGAAATAAAGCCAACTGACATAAAGCACATAGAGCGAGGATTGTGGAAGCAGTGGAACATCGACCTTGCCTCGTTAGGTGTGGATCTGCAGAGTGTCACGAAGCTTGCTATTGGCTTTGGCGACGAGACGAATCCGACGGCCGGTGGTTCAGGCGTGGTATACTTTGACGATATTCGGTTGTATCCATCGACTCCTGAGCCTCCCGAGGAAATATGGCTGGAAGCAGAATCTACCGACACCATAGGAGCGAGCTGGCGGATTTATGATGATCCGGCCTCATCGGGCGGAAGGCACATAGGCTCAGAAGACGGTGACGGCGACGACAATAGTACTCCGTCGGGAGTCGAATGGATTGCCGCTTACAACTTTAATGTTGCCGGCGGAACCTATAAAGCACTGTTTCGCGCCCAGCAGGCCAACAGCGATTCATTCTGGGTCCGGATTCCAAGTGCTACAAGTCAAAACCTCGAAGATCAAGATCTGCCTGGCACCGGCTGGATAAGGTTTGATGCGATAGATGTCCCGAGAGGTGAATGGGGCTGGGACGAGGTTTACAGTGAGTTGAGTCACGGCATGCAGGTTTTCGAGGTTATGAATTGGACGCTGCCGGCCGGAGAGCACACGCTGGAAATCGCTAAGCGTGAAGATGGTGTTTTACTTGACGCTATAGTGATTACCAACGACATTGACTGAACGGCATTGGTGAATATGCTTGCTGTGAGGCCTGCCGGGCGGGCCGACATCGTGCAAAAAAACTCTGTTTTGTGTATTTTGTTCTTGTTTCGGTGAAAACTCGAAGAAACAGGAACACAGGGGATATTATGGACAAATCAAGAGGCTTCACGTTAATAGAACTTTTGGTTGTGATTGCCATCATAGCATTATTGGTGGCGGTATTGATGCCGGCTCTGCAGCGGGCGAAGAAACAAGCACAGGCAGTTGCCTGCCAGTCAAATCTGAAACAATGGGGTCTTTACTTTTCGATGTACACGCAAGATAATAATGACCATTTCCATGAGGGCTGGTGGTCAGGAAGGGACTATCGTGGCACCTGGGTGGCGATATTGCGGCCGTACTACAAGGACAGCAACCTACTCTTATGCCCGGTCGCCACAAAACCTCTGACTGAAGACGGCCGCCATCCGTTCGCAGCCTGGGGTGTCTATGGTAGTGAGCGTCCGTATTTTGAAGGCCTTTCCGGCAGTTACGGGATAAATGCTTGGGTTCGTAATCCACCATTACAACAGGAAGTGATGCCGGATCGCTCGGAGCGGCCGACTTCGAATAACTGGAGGACTCCCAACGTTAGAGGTGCAAACAGAGTGCCTCTACTTTTGGGTGAGCAGTATTATGCCGGTTATCCACTGATGTCCGATGAACCTCCGTATTATGATGGTCAGCCATACATCGGTGTCTCAGATTATATGACCGCTTTCTGCCTCAATCGGCACAACGGATATGTAAACGGTGTTCTCTTAGATTTATCTGCCAGAAAGATCGGACTTAAGGAGTTATGGAAGTTGAAGTGGCATCTAAATTACGACACAAATGCTCCTTTGCCGGTCTGGCCAAAATGGATGAGAAAGTTCAAAGATTATTGAAGAAACCGATCTTAGCAGAACCATATGGTGACATATGTTTTGAATTATAGGAGCCGAATGAATTGAGAGGTTCACGTCCGATTCTCGGAGGGTCCGAGGGTGAAATTCCCTCGATCTACTTACCCAATCTAAATCAGTTTGTTTTTCCGCTTCTGAAAGAGGTGACTTTTCGAAGAATTCTTTTGTTTTAGACCTCGCAAAAATGGGGTGTTTTGGAGGCGTTGGTGGAAAGCCCAGTCCGTTTGAGTTTGCTTGTATTATTAATCTAGAAAGGTTCTGGTCTGAGAAAAAGGTCAGGTAGATTTATCCTCTATAATGTTAACGCAGATTCAACCATGAGAGAATAAACTATTGACTTTCAGTAAATGTGTGTGTTATTAAGTAGATTCGAAGATCGGGCACCTGATGTCGAGCACATTGTCTAATACTACGTAAATGCATGTGAACAGTTGTCATTTTCAACAACCAGTTGTACGTTTCCTGGGCAAAATCTGGGGAAAAAGGAGGTTAGAAATGCGATTTATTCGTGTTTGCCTGTTGTTCACTTTGTTTGTGCACCCGGTCTTCGGTGCTAAATTTGTGCATCAAAGTTCGCGGCAGATACCGGTTGTACGTAAGGTAGATTTAATCGTTATAGGAGGTACATTGGGTGCCGTTGCCGCGGCTACAGAAGCTGCCGAGGAAGGTGTGAATG
>CAZWME010000389.1:0-5504 GCA_964634515.1 uncultured Pirellulales bacterium
ATTCAAAGCCAATTTAAGCCAATTAAAGCCAATCCTAAGCCAATTTGTCGAAAAGAGAAAAATTGATGCAAAGTAAGTATTCACAAACGTTTATGAAGAAAATGCGAACATGGTCCAAAAAACAAACCCAATTCAAACCCAATTCAAACCCAATCAAAGCATGTCCTGAGCGCAGTCGAATGGGCCAATTTCCATGCTCTGATCGAATGAGAAAATTCGGCCGAATGAAAGAATACGCGTGATAAAGTTATTGAGATAGCCACTTATCTATTGCCGCTGCGGCCTGGCGCCCGCTGTTGATGGCGCGTACAACTAACGAGGCTCCGGAGATTGTATCGCCGGCAGCAAATATCCATGGCTGGCTCGTCTGATAATTGCTGACGGCTATATTACCACGGCTATCCAGTTTCAAATCCAGATTGTGTATCAAATCCTCGTGGTTAGCATGCACAAATCCGAGGGCTAATAGCGCAAGGTCAAACTTGAGGGTGAAATCAGTGTCCGGCAGCTCTTTCATTTTCCAGCCGTCGGGCTTTTTAATCCATTCCACCCGGCAGCCATGCAGTTCTTCGGCAATGATTCCTCCTCCGCATGAAAACTTTTTGGTGCATACGGACCATTGCCGTTCGCAGCCTTCCTCATGAGATGAAGATGTTCTCATAATACGCGGCCACTCGGGCCAGGGTGTATCGGACGGCCTGCTGTCCGGCGGTTTGGGCAAAATTTCCAGTTGATATATTTTTTTAGCTCCCTGCCGGCGGGCGGTTCCCACACAGTCGCTGCCCGTATCTCCGCCGCCTATTACGACCACGACTTTGTCCTTAGCTGAAATAGTTCCGGATTCATTTATTGGCTCACCCGAACAAACCTTGTTCTGCAGCGTCAGGAATTCCATTGCATAAAAGATGTTTTCATATCCTCTGCCGGGTATATTAAGGTTGCGGGGTTGGCCCGCTCCCATGGTAAGGCAGACACAATCGAACATCTTCTGTAAATAATGAGGGGAAATATCCCTGCCGACATTGACGTCGGCCTGGAATTCGACACCTTCGGCGATTAACTGCTCAAGCCGCCGGTCGATAATGTGTTTTTCGAGTTTGAAATCCGGAATGCCGTAGCGTAATATTCCTCCGATCTTCTTGTCTTTTTCAAAGACGACCACATCGTGTCCTGCCCGCGTGAGTTGCTGTGCCGCTGCAAGGCCAGCAGGTCCGGAGCCTATCACGGCAACACGCCTGCCTGTCTTGTGCAAGGGTAGTATCGGCTTGATCCAGCCCTGCTCGAATCCTCGTTCAACTATTTGAAACTCAATGTGCCTTATTAACACGGGCTCATCGTTGATGGAAAGCGTACAGGCCGTCTCACACGGGGCAGGACACACCCGGCCTGTAATCTCAGGGAAATTATTGGTTGAGTGAAGCATCAGGCATGCTTCTTCCCAGCGATTCTTATATACCAGCTCATTCATATCAGGTATGGAATTGTTAATCGGGCAACCCGCCCCATGGCAGAAAGGTATTCCGCAATCCATACACCTTGCGGCCTGCTGGTGAATTGCATCCGAACTGAGGGGCAGGTTAAGCTCTTTGAAGTCCTGAATCCGCTCCTCTACAGGCCGATGTCCGGCCATTTGTCGTTTATATTTTAAGAAACCTTTAGTCTCACCCATCAGAACACCTCCTCGGTAGCAGGCGTTGTTTCTGTGTGTCGCTGTTCGGCTGCTCGCATTTTTTCAAGGGCTTTACGATAGTCAATCGGAACAACTTTCACGAATTTGCCCACCATATCCGACCATGTGTCTAAAATATATTGGGCACGTTTGCTGTGAGTCCATTTCAGATGCTGTTTAATCAAATCAAAGAGCATATCTTTATCGCTTTTCCGCCAGACGGTTTCCAGCTCAACCATGTCGAGATTGCAGAGTGTATCGAACAGTTGCATTTCGTCGAGAACGTAAGCCGTTCCGCCGCTCATGCCAGCGGCGAAATTGCAGCCCGTTTTGCCGAGGACCACGACGGTCCCGCCGGTCATATATTCGCACCCGTGGTCGCCGAGTCCTTCGACAACTGCTGTTGCTCCGCTGTTACGTACACAAAATCGTTCACCGGCCATGCCGTTGACAAAAACTTCCCCGCTCGTGGCGCCATAAAGCAGCGTATTGCCGACAACAATATTTTCATGGGCAATAAATGGCGACTTTTCGGGTGTCTTAACAACGATTCGACCTCCAGAAAGACCTTTGCCCAGATAGTCGTTACTTTCGCCTATCAGCTTTAGAGTTATACCCGGAGCCAGGAACGCTCCGAAGCTCTGTCCCGCGGAACCTCGAAAAACAATCTCGAGAGTATTATCGGGCAGTCCCTGCGGGCCGTATTTATTAACAATCCTGTTGCTCAGAATAGTACCCACCGTTCGATTTGTGTTGCGAATCGGCAGCTCAAATGTGGTTCTTTCTTTCTTTTCGATAGCGGATTCGGCTTTTTTTAGAATCTGCCAGTCAATATGGTCTTCGAGCTTATTGAGTTGTTTTGAGCTTAACCGTATAGCTTTGAGGTCATTGGTGGCCTGCTTATGGAAAATCGCCGAGTAATCCAGCCCTTTTGCTTTCCAGTGTTCAATTGCTTTGCGGATTCCCAGGTGTTCTACTCTTCCAATCATATCTTCGAATTTCTTAAAGCCGAGCTGTGCCATAATCTGCCGGGCTTCCTCGGCAATAAAATACATAAACCGCTCAATATACTCGGGCTTTCCGGCAAAGCGTTTTCTAAGTTCGGGGTCCTGGGTGCCGATTCCGAATGTGCAGGCGCCTTCGTGACATTTTCGCAGCATTGTACAGCCAAGCGATACAAGAGCTGTTGTGGCGAAACCAAACTGTTCGGCTCCTAATAAAGCCGCCACGACAACGTCCCTGCCTGTTTTCAACTGGCCGTCGGTCTGCACTCTTATTCTGTCCCGCAGGCCGTTCATTACAAGCACCTGCTGAGTTTCGGCCAGGCCGAGTTCCCATGGGCAGCCGGTATGCATAATTGAAGAAAGCGGACTTGCGCCGGTTCCGCCGTCGTGGCCGCTGATAAGGACCTCGTCGGCATTGGCCTTGGCAACGCCGGCGGCAATAGTGCCCACCCCGACCTCGGCGACCAGTTTCACCGATACTTTGACTCCCGGATTGCTGCACTTAAGGTCATAGACAAGCTGAGCAAGGTCCTCAATCGAATATATGTCATGATGAGGGGGCGGAGATATCAGCGTTACGCCCGGCGTCGAATACCGCATTTCGGCGATTTCTTTTGTCACTTTATGACCCGGCAATTGTCCGCCTTCGCCCGGCTTTGCTCCCTGAGCAATCTTGATTTGCAGTTCTTTAGCGTTGGCGAGGTAGTTTATCGTGACACCAAATCTGCCGCTGGCTACCTGTTTAATGGCACAGTTCTTCGAATCACCGTTGGGTTCCAGTATATATCTCGAAGGTTCCTCTCCACCTTCTCCGGTGTTACTCATCCCGCCCAGGCGGTTCATAGCTATAGCCAGGCACTCGTGTGCTTCTTTACTTATGGAACCGTGGCTCATTGCACCGGTACAGAACCTCTTGACTATTTCGCCGGCAGATTCTACCTCATCAATTGAAACAGGCTGAGATGGAATAAACTCGAAGAGCCCGCGCAACGTGCAGAGATTTTTGGACTGATCGTTTACGGCGTGTGCATAATCATCATAGGCTTTCGAATCATCGTATTTAACGGCATACTGAAGTTTTGATATTGTTGTCGGATTCCAGAGATGCTGTTCGCCGTTAAGTCTGAAATGGTATTCACCCCCAAAATCCAGTTCGAGGGTTCCGGCGGGTCGCTGCTCAAATGCCGACTTATGGCGGGCGATTGCTTCCTGTGCGACCTCCCGGAGTCCGATTCCGCCGATTCTTGAGCTTGTGCCGGTGAAATATTCATCTATAAAACCGCGATTTAATCCAATCGCCTCGAACAACTGGGCGCCTGTGTAGCTGCGAAGGGTTGAAATACCCATCTTGCTCATAGTTTTCAGGATGCCCTTTTTAATGGCGGCAATATAGTTGTCTGCTATCTGGACAGGTTCCATAGAGGTTGGCAATTCGCCCTGCTTTTGTAGCTGGTTAAGTATTTCAAATGCCATATATGGATTGAACGCGTTGGCGCCGAAGCCGCATAAAAGACAAAAGTGCATAACCTCTCTCGGCTCACCGCTCTCGATAATCAAACCGGCCTTGCAGCGCTTGCCGCTTTTTAGCAGGCTATGGTGAACCGCCGCTGTTGCCAGCAGTGATGGAATAGGTGCTTTGGTTTCAGAAATATTACGGTCGCTTATGATAATTAATGAAGCCCCTTCGTTGATTGCCGTATCAGCGGCTTCAATCAGCTCATTCAGTCCTCGTTTGAGACTGCTTGCAGGGTCAGAAGTGTCGGCCTCAAAAACAGACGAAACCGTAGCAACCTTAAAGTCGTCCCGGCTGACAGAACGCAGCCGTTCGATATCTTCGCTGGTCAGAACAGGATGCGGCAGCTTAAGCTGTTTGCAATGCTGCGGGGTCTCGGCCAGAAGATTCCGCTTTTTGCCGGTAAACACCATCAGGCTCATAACCAGCCCTTCCCGAAGAGGGTCAATCGCCGGATTTGTTACTTGTGCGAAGAGCTGTTTGAAGTAATTGAACAACAGCTTCGGCTTATCGGAAAGTACCGCAAGAGGCGTGTCATTGCCCATAGAACCCACCGGCTCCTGGCCATTGGCAGCCATCGGCGTCAAAATCATCTGAAGCTCTTCTCGTGTATAACCGAATACCCTCATCCTTTGAGCTATAGTTTGCGAGTTGGTTTTAACGAGCTGGGGTGTGTCAAATAAGCCGCGAAGCTCAATCCTGTTTTCTTCAAGCCACCTTCGGTATGGCTTTTGCCGGGCAATCTTGCTTTTCATTTCATTGTCGGAAATTTCGCGCCCTTCCCCCGTGTCAACCAAAAACATGTGCCCGGGTCTAAGCCTTCCTTTTTTACGGATTTTTTCCGGAGGAAATTCCACAACTCCCGCTTCGCTGGCAATAATCGCCAGTCCGTCTGTCGTAACAAGGTAACGGCAGGGTCTCAAACCGTTACGGTCCAGCATTCCGCCAATGATTCTGCCATCGGTAAATACCATCGCCGCAGGGCCGTCCCAGGGCTCAATTATTGAAGAGTGATATTCATAGAAAGCACGTTTATCCGTGCTGATATGATACTTCGGCCCGAAAGCTTCGGGAATCATCATCATCATCGAATGGGGTATGCTCCGGCCTGAACGAACAAGAAGCTCAAGAGCACTGTCAAAGCAGGCTGAGTCACTGTCTTCAGGTTTTAAAACCGGAAGCAGATCGCTTATGTTGTCAGCGAATACATCGCTGGCCATTTGTACCTGGCGGGCCTTCATCCAGTTGCGATTGCCGCTGAGTGTGTTTATCTCGCCGTTATGAGCTATGCAGCGAAAAGGCTGAGCCAGTTGCCAGT
>CAZWME010000390.1:0-5500 GCA_964634515.1 uncultured Pirellulales bacterium
CGTCAATTAGCGTAACTTTAATTCCCACAACAGGATAGCCCGATAATACACCGCTGCTCAATGCATCCTTGCACCCACTTTTAACGTCAGGAATGTACTCTCTCGGTACGGCATCGCCGGGAGCCTCGTTTTGAAATTCATAATCTCTGCTCCAATGGCCGTCATCGGTTAAAAGTGGCTCAACTTTCAGAACAACATGCCCGTATTGGCCGTGACCACCGGTCTGGCGGATAAATTTGCCTTCAGCCTGTGCTGTTTTAGTGATAGCCTCCTTGTACGCCACTCGAGGTTTGCCTACCCTGACGTTCACCCCTCTGTCCCTTATCAGTTTATGCTGAAGTATCTCCAGGTGTAATTCACCCATTCCACTGATTATTGTCTGGCCCGTTTCACTGTCTGTTTTGCATTCAAAAGTCGGATCCTCACGCTTTAAGTTGGCCAGGGCATCAGCCAGTTTTGCCTTTTCTGCAGTCGTTCTTGGCTCTATCGACATATTAATAACCGTCTGAGGAAAAGTTATACTCGGAAGGGAGACCGGTTTCTTGGGGTCACAAATCGTATCGCCTGTAAGTGTCTGTTTCAGTCCAACAACTGCGACAATATCACCTGCGCCTGCTAAATCCAAAATTTTTCGTTCATTGGCATGCATTTCAAATATTCTGGTAACATTCTCCCGACGATTACGATTTGTATTCAAAACTCTGCTGCTTGATTTTAATTTACCCTGATAAATCCTCAAAAAATACAAATCGCCATGTACATCACTGGTAATCTTAAATGCCAGCGCAACCAGACTGCCATTGGGGTCGCACTTAATCGTTATTTTTCTATCTTCATCATTCGGTTTGTGTCCGGTCAAAACAGGTTTATCCAGGGGGGAAGGCAAATATGCCAGAACACCGTCAAGCAACCTTTGCACACCAATATACTTCAAGGCAGAACCAACAAATACCGGATGAAGCTTGTTGCTCAGGGTTCCTTTTCTGATTGCCCTGTTAATCATCGTAATATCGGCTGGCTTATCGTGAACATAGCAGTCCATCAGTTCGTTATCGTATTCGGCTGCAAGCTCAATCATCTGGTTTCTTTGCCGCTGAGCGGTCTGTTTAAACTCGGCAGGAATTTCCGTTTCTTCGAAAGTCGCCCCCATCTTTTCAGCCTTATAGAAAACCGCCTGCATCTTTATCAGGTCTATCACGCCGGTAAAAGTGTCCTCGGCGCCAATCGGAATCTGCAGCAAAATCGGATTGGCAAGGAGCTTGTCTCGAATACTGTTAACGGTCATCTCGAAATCGGCGCCAACTTTGTCCATCTTATTTACAAAGCAAAAACAGGGCAGGTCGTATTTTTGTCCCTGCCTCCAGACGGTTTCACTCTGGGCCTGAACGCCTTCGCTGCCGTCAAAGACAGCGATAGCGCCGTCGAGAATACGTAACGACCTTTCGACTTCAGCGGTAAAGTCAATATGGCCCGGTGTATCAATAAGATTGATTTCATAATCCTTCCAGGGACATTTTGTCGCCGCTGAAGTGATAGTAATACCTCTCTTTTGCTCTTCTTCCATAAAGTCCATAACGGCGGTACCATCATGTACCTCTCCCATTTTGTAGGTTTTGCCCGCATAGAAAAGAATACGCTCGGTAACCGTTGTTTTACCGGCATCGATATGAGCCATAATCCCGATATTGCGTAGTTTTTTCAAATCGCTCGACATAATCAATATCTCGTCTTTTGTCAGCCGTGACTCGAGCAGTGTATAAAAAAACTGCCACGGTTATTTTCATAAAATTCCGTGGCAGTTACAAACGAAAGTTCTTACCAGGCAAAGTGGGCAAACGCCTTATTCGCCTCTGCCATTCTATGAACATTCTCCCGGGTAGTCATAGCTGTACCATGTTCGTTATACGCATCTATTAATTCAGAAGCCAGTCGCTCGCACATAGGTTTGCCCTTTTTGCCTCTGGCCGAAGCCAATATCCACCTGAATGCAAGCGATTGCTGGCGTTTGGAGCTTACCTGCATCGGAACCTGATAACTGGCTCCGCCGATACGCTTGCTGCGAACTTCGAGTAACGGCTTTACATTGTTTATCGCCTTCTCAAATACCTCAAGAGCCTCAGCGTCCTTGATATTTTTACCGATGATATTCATAGCATCATAAAACACTCGCTGCGCAGTGCTTTTCTTGCCGTCCCACATCAAACAGTTCACAAACTTGGAAACCAGCTTGTTGTTATATTTCGCATCAGGTTTTAATTGTTGACTTGAAGCGGTAAACTTTTTAGCCATTACTTTTCCTCAATATTGATAACTGGTAATTACTTATATATTTAACCAGCTCATTTAGCCTTTTTTGTACCATATTTACTCCTGCCTTGTTTTCGATTAGCCACGCCGGCACAGTCAAGAACACCACGAACGATATGATACCTAACACCCGGCAGGTCCCTGACTCGGCCTCCGCGAATCACAACCGTACTATGTTCCTGAAGATTGTGGTCAATACCCGGTATATAAGCGGTAACTTCCTTGCCGTTGGTCAGACGAACACGAGCGATTTTCCGCAAAGCCGAGTTCGGTTTCTTGGGCGTTTGCGTCCTTACAATCAGGCACACACCTTTTTTCTGAGGTGAACCCTTGATATCAGATACTCGTTTATGGCCCTTCGATTTCGCCCGAGGCTTTCTAACTAACTGATTTATAGTTGGCATAATACTTGTCTGGCCTTTCGTATTTTCATTATCGAAACTAATTGATTCCCAGTGCTTCTCTGACGGCGGCATCGGCCTTCGCTTCGGCCTCTTTGGCTTCCTTGATTTCCCTGGCCTCTTCAAATTCCTTCGGCAGCGGAGCTTCCACAAGGTGCTTAACCTTTATATTCAAATACGGCTTGAAAGCCGTACCGGCCGGTATCAGGTGACCGAGTATTACATTTTCCTTCAATCCATGAAGCTCATCCACTTTACCAGCCAAAGAAGCCTCTGTCAAGACTTTAGTTGTTTCCTGGAAACTTGCCGCTGCGATAAAGCTCTCAGACCACAGTGAAGCCTTCGTAATCCCCAAAAGCAACGTCTTGGCCGTCGCAGGTTTTGGTTTCCTTCCCGTGGCCCCGGCACCTCCAATCAATTCAACCTTTTCGTCAATAGCGGCCAATTCCTTTTTATCGACAACCTGACCGACAACCAAATCAGCCGCATCTCCAGCGTTGGTAATTTTAATACTGCTGGTTAATTTTTCATTCTCTCTTTTGAACACGAATTTATCAACAACCTCGCCAGGCAAAAACGAACTGTCACCCACTGACTCAATCTCGACCTTGCGCATCATTTGAGAGCAGATAATTTCAATGTGTTTGTCGTTAATATTGACATTTTGTGAACGATAAACATTTTGAATCTCTGTAGTCAAATACCTTTGCAGCGCCTCTTCGCCTTTTATCCGAAGAATATCATGCGGCACAAGCGGGCCGTCTGTCAGGGCATCTCCTGCTTCGGCAAAATCACCGGTGTGAACATTAAGGTGTCTGTCACGTGGGACGTGGTGCTCTTTTTCCATTCCGGATTCGGAACGTATTATAATCGTCATTTTGCCCTTGCGCTTATCACTTCGCAACTCAACCCGACCGCTGATTTCAGCCATTGCGGCGGGATCCTTGGGTTTGCGAGCCTCAAACACTTCGGTAACTCTGGGTAAACCACCTGTTATGTCCTGAGTACCGCCGGAAGCTCTGGGCTGATGGGCAAGCAACTGACCCGCCTGAACACGCTGACCTTCATCAACCTCGATTCTTGCCCCGGCAGGCAGGTAGTGAACGTCGAGTATCTTACCGTCCTTGTCTTCGATAATGATTTGAGGATGCTTATCGCCTTTATGCTCGATTACGATGGGTCTGCCAAGCTGGCCTTTCCGCTCTTCCTCAATTCCAATCGTCTCGCCTTCAATAATATCAACAAACCGTATAAGCCCGGCCACCTCTGCCAAAATTGGTGTACGGTGCGGGTCCCATTGGAATAACACAGATCCGGCTTTGATTTTCTGGCCGTCACCCACTAAAACAATGGCACCATAAGGCACTTTGAATCTGTCCAGTTCCCTGTCTTTTGAATCAAGAATAGCTATTTCGCCGTTACGTTTCAGCGCTACTGTCTCTACTTTACCACCGCTTCGCTTGATGGAAACCGCATTGATATCACGATACTGCACACTTCCTGCGTACATAGCCTTCTGCTCACGTTCAAGAATGGCTCTTTCGGCGACACCACCGGTATGGAATGTTCGCAGTGTCAACTGTGTACCCGGTTCCCCGATGGACTGTGCCGCAACGATGCCAACCGCCGAACCTTCTTCAACCAGTTTTCCCGTACTCATATCCCATCCGTAACACTTTGCACAAACACCAAACGGACTGTCGCAGGTCAGGGTGCTTCTGATTCTGATGGCATCAAGCCCCAAAGCTTCAATCTTTGCCGCCGCTTCATGGTTTATGACCTCATTCTCGCGTACAATCATTTCGTCCGTAATCGGGTTACGAATATTGTCTCTTGCGGTTCTGCCGATAATAAGCTGTGACAGAGGCACTTCAACCTGATCACCCCTGCTGACTATGCCTTTGGTAATTCCCTGCAGTGTCTGGCAGTCTCTTTCAATCACAATCATATTCTGGGCAACATCGATAAGCTTCCTGGTAAGATATCCTGAATTGGCTGTCTTTAGTGCGGTATCGGCAAGTCCCTTACGTGCCCCGTGTGTTGAGCTGAAGTACTCAAGGACTGTCAATCCCTCTCTGAAGTTTGCCTTAATCGGCGTTTCGATAATCTCGCCGCTGGGCTTGGCCATAAGCGCTCTCATTCCCGCTAACTGCTGAATCTGATCTACACTTCCCCTTGCGCCCGAATCACTCATAAGAAAGATTGGATTGAGGTATGGCTGTCCTTCATCAGTAGTATCCTCTTTAAGCCCTCTCATCATTTCGTTTGTTACTGCGACTCTCGCGTTGGTCCAGGCATCGACAACCTGATTATACCTTTCTCCCTCAGTCAAAACTCCATTATCGTAGTTCTTAAGTATTTTGCCTACTTTCTTTTCGGTTTGTTCGATAATCTGCGCCTTCTTCTGCGGTATTTTGATGTCCGTAATACCAAAGCTTAATCCGGCAAGAGTAGCATATTTGAAACCCAAATCTTTTATTTTATCAAGCAGGTCCACCGTCTCGGCCGAGCCCGTGAATTTAAAACAGTCACTAATCACACGGCTCAACATCTTTTGAGACATCGTCATATTGTAAAACGGCATTCCCGCTGGAAGCATATCGTTGAATATGCATCTTCCGGCAGTTGTTTCAACAATATCAGAATCCTCAGATTCGGATTCTCCAACTACTTTGATGTCATTTAGGCGGACTTTAATTCTATTGTGCAAACCAATTTTACCTACTTCCAGGGCCATAATAGCCTCGAAAGTATCCCGGAACAATCTAAACTCTTTTTTTCCGGAAGTATCA
>CAZWME010000391.1:0-5497 GCA_964634515.1 uncultured Pirellulales bacterium
GGCTGGCTGCTGGAAATAGAGCATTTTGCAAAAGCCGTAAGAGGAGAGAAGGTCGAGGAAATAACAACTCTGGAGCAGTCACGGGACTCGGTTAAAATCGTAGCGGCGGAAAAGGAATCAGTAAGAAAAATGGAAAAGGTCGCGATTAAATAAGAAAAACAAAAAATATGAATTGGAGAACAGCACGATGAAATGTAAGGATTGGCCTATAGGGATTTGCAGTTGGTCTCTGCAGACGGATGTTGCCGGCGTTGCGGATGCGATGAGTAAAATCGGAATTGAACATGTGCATTTGGGTATAAGGGCCGCGGTGGGTGAAGGCGGAGACGATTACCTCGCGGCCGTACAGAAGCAAAACTGGACGGTAAGCAGCACAATGATAGATTTTCCGCAGGAAGATTATTCGAGCCTCGACAGCATAAAAGTAACCGGCGGAATTGTGCCCGACGACTGTTGGGAGCAAAATCGACGGCTCTTCATGGGTGCCGTTGATGCAACTGTTAAGCTCGGCGTCAAATACCTCTCGACGCACGCCGGATTTATCGACGAAAGTGATCCTGCATATATCGAGAAATTTTACAAGCGCATCACAATATTTGCCGATGCCGCCGGCGAAAAAGATTTAATGCTTTTGCTGGAGACAGGCCAGGAAACCGCCGAAGAACTCAGGCATTTCCTCGAAGAGCTGAACCATCCCGCCGTAGGAGTTAATTTTGACCCGGCCAATATGATTCTTTATGACAAAGGCAGTCCCATCGAGGCGGTAACTGTGCTGGCGCCGTGGATTAAGCACATCCATATTAAGGATGCGATTCAGACCGAAGTGCCGGGCACATGGGGTGCCGAGGTTCCCTGGGGTGACGGCCAGGTTGGCCCGGATGCTTTTTTAGGCGTCCTCGAAGAAATAGGCTTTGACGGTGTTCTTGCAATTGAGCGGGAAGCCGGGGATGACAGGGCGGGAGATATTAAACTTGCGGCCCAGAGGCTGCTGGAATTTAACGCATAAAGGACAAATAGAGTAAGGAGTACAAAATGGATAAGGCCTCAACAGGTGTTAGAATTCGTCTGAGTATCATGATGTTTCTGCAGTACATGATGTTTGCCGTATGGTGGATACCGCTGGCGGCTTACCTGGCGAATATGGAAATTGAAGGAGCCTATAAGGCCTGGATACTGAGCGTAATGCCGTTGGGCTGCCTGGTGGCCCCTCTCTTCTGCATGGTGGCCGACCGCCATTTTGCTAGTCAGAAAGTACTGACGGTACTGAATTTCGCTTGCGCTGTGTTGTTCTTTATTGCCGCTCGACAAACGAGTCCAGCGGCGATGTTTGTGTTCCTGCTGCTGGCGATGTTCTGCTATATGCCCACATGGAGCCTTACAAACGCGATCGCCATGTCAAATTTCCCGTCGGATAAGTTCCCGCAGATACGCGTCTTCGGCTCGATTGGCTGGGTCGCCTCCGCCGTATTCAGCCTCATCGCCGCCACGAGCTTGTTCGGGGACAAGGTCATCGACGGTACGGCGGTTCCCCTCTACTGCGGTGCGGGCACGGCTCTTCTCGCGGCGGTTCTGAACCTGACGCTGCCCAACACACCTCCGCCGGCAAAGGGCAAGGAAGCCTCAATCGTAGATGCGCTCGGCCTGCGGGCGATGACTCTGCTCAAAGACCGCAACTTCGCCTTGTTCATCATCATTTCCATGTTGGTGATGATTCCCTTCACGCTGTACTTCTCGCTGGGATCTCAGTTCTTCGAAAGTCAGGGATTCAAGCAGATCACGGCTACCATGAATCTCGGACAATTTGTCGAGATATTCCTGATGCTTCTCATACCGCTGGCCCTGTCGCGCTTCGGCGTCAAGTGGACAATGGTGATGGGACTTGGAGCGCTGGTGATTCGATATGTCGCTTTGTGGGGTGGTGTTGCGGCCAGCCAAACATTCCTATATTACATTGCAATCCTTGTGCACGGGATCATTTTCGGCTTCTTCTTCGTTGGCGGACAGGTGTACGTTGACAAAAAGGCACCGTCGGAAATACGTGCTCAGGCACAAGGATTGATTGTCCTGGCCTGTTATGGTGTTGGAATGTTGATCGGCACCTTTATCAATGTCGAGTTGATAGAACGCTATACCACCGATGGTGTGTGTAACTGGAATCCGGTCTTCGTGATCATTGCTATCGTCTCAGCCGCTCTGCTGATAGCACTGTGTACACTCTTCCGCGATGATGTAAAACAGGCTTCTGAGCAAGTATCCACAGACCAAGAGCCGCAATCACAACCGAACGTTGAATAAACAGACGATTTGAATAGATCCCGTTTGACTTAATAAGTAGGAAGAGACACATTTAAGGAGAACATAATGGACACGAAACTGTACCTTGCCTTGAGTTTTGCGATGTTTATGGAGTACGCGATCTGGGGCGCCTGGATGCCGGTATTGGCAGCAAGGCTTCTCGGACCGTTGAAAATGACCGGCAAACAGACCGGCTGGATTTACGCCACTTTACCGCTGGCTTGTATTTTTATGCCGTTGGTGTCCGGACAACTTGCCGATAAATATGTAAACACCGAATACATCCTTGCCATTGCTCACTTGGCCGGTGCGGTTCTGATGTTCCTTGCCGTACGTCAAACTTCTTTCAAAAACCTCTTTGTGGTCATGTTTCTTTACTGCTTATGTTTCGCTGCGACACTGCCGCTCGTTAATTCCCTGATGTTCAGCCATCTGGCTAAAAATAATCTCGACCCGGCAGTTCACTCAAAGTGGATATTCTTCTGGGCGCCTGTCTCCTGGGCGCTTATAGGATATGGTCTCACTGGTTGGCGGTGGAAATTCAAAACAGGCGAACAGGGCCGTGACTGCCTCTACCTTGCAGCTATACTTTCGGTGATTATGGGTATAGGATGTTTCTTCATGCCCGATACACCACCTGCTGAAGCCGACACCGCACCCATAGTTCAAGCTACCGATACACAAGCTGCCGAAGCCGGCACCGCCCCTATACTTCAGGCTATGGGTATGCTTAAAGAGACTAATTTCCTTATCTTTATTGTTGTTTCGATGATATTCTTCGGGCTTATGCAGTTTTATTTCCTTGGCACCGCCCAGTTCATGCAGGACATGGGAATACCAGCCAGAAATGTACCTGCATCGATGGCCATCGCGCAAGGTGTACAGGCAATAGCCACCTTATTATTGATGACTTTGTTGCTCAATAATCTTGGAGCGAAATGGACTTTGGTTATAGGAGCTGCATTCTGGCTGTTGTTATATATCGTTTACATCAATGAAAAACCGCGATGGCTGATTGTTTGTTCCCAGGCGTTTCACGGTCTGGCATATGTGCTCTTTGTCATTGTTGGTCAGATATTTGCAGACATGTTTGCAGACAGCATCGAAAAATCTGAAATTAAAGCTTCCGTACAGTCGCTTCTTTTTGCCGCTACGACAGGTGTCGGCTTGTTCCTTGGAACCCAGTTCGCCGGTTTTATAATGGACAAATACAGAAAAGAAGAGAAATTCCAGTGGCGTCAGATTTTCATGGTGCCGGGCGCGATTGCTTTTGTGAGCATTTTGGTTTTGATTATATTGTTTAAATAAAAGCCGCTTAATATATGAAATAGAATACTCGCTCCCCGGTTCCATGCGAAATCGAGGAGCGAGTTGTTTTTTTGACTTAAGGAATATCCAGCGGGTCGATATTCTTGATTTTGTCGGCATAAATCTGGTAAGTATATTTCTTTAGAACCTCATTGCCGTATCGCTCAAATATTGCCTGTCTCTGATAGCTCATCATTTTTTCTTTGACACGAGGTTCCATATCGTCTGAATATTCGGTTAGTGTGCCGGGATTCTTTTCAAGGATTTTGACGATTCGCCATTTGACACCGCTGCGTTGAAAGCCTTTTATCGGCCCGATTACATCGTTCGGGTCGCCTTTCCACAAATCCTTCCAGAACAATCCTTCACTGCCGGGATAAATATTATATGGCTTGGTGGTCTTTACCAGAGAATATTTCTGTTTTGTCGCCTCGAAGTCCTTGCCGCCGTCCAGCTCGGTCTTTGCCTGTTTGGCCGTTTTAAGGTCCTGGCACCAGATTAAGTCAATCTTGAGCGTCTTATCTTTTCTGAATACTTCCCTGTTTTTGCTGAAGTATGTCTTTATCTCCTCGGTTGTCGGTTGTTTAATCTTCTTGTACTTGTCGGACCTGACTTTGGACAGGAGCCTGCTGTCTTCATACTCTTTTACCTTCTGTAAAAAATCTTTGTCCTTATCGACTCCCAGCATTACAGCTTCAGCCAGAAGAAGCGGCTTAGTTAACGCATTGTCCAGCAGCCTTTCAACACCCTTTACGGTATTGAGGTCCTTCGGACGACCCGGCGGCGCCATTTCACATAAAGTATCGAACCAGTCTTTCAATGTAACCTTGCCTTTGTCGAACGTTGCAAGGACCATATCTTTCTCATCCTGGGTCAATTCCTCTTTTGTCTGAGTTATGCGGATAAACGCCCCGGTACGCGGTTTCTTCGGCTGAGTTAAAAGTCTTTGGTGAATTTCAACGGCCTTGGGGAAATTTTCAGTCAGTTTTTTTGCATGAAACTTTTGGGTTACATGTTTGTAGTACTGGCTGAACAACATTCGAGCCTTTATATTTTTAATCATCGCTTCAGCTCTGGCCTGTGTGAGCTTGGGATCGGCCTTCATTCTCTTTTCTATCTCGGCCTCAGAAACTTTTAATAAAGGTTGAAGCTGCTTTTGTAACAATAATTGCACGAGCTGTCTGTCCCTGTATCTTTTAATTATTGATGACAGCGATTCATCTTTAAGATAGTCTCCTTTGCGGGCCTCGCTGACTATGGCTTTTTCGGCTATAATTTTCAAGAGAACTTTTTCGACATTAATCGGTTCAGGCACCTCGTTATAATTTCCATAGTTGTTGGGGCTCATTTCCATCAAGAGCCTTTTTTCCAACTCTTGCTTATTGATGGTGTAATCGCCGATACTGGCAACGATAGTCGGCGGCTCTTGGGCTGGTTTAACGACCGCCGGCCTTGAGGCGGTGGGCCTGCCGGTCCTAACATGTGGTGCTTGTGCCTTGGCTAAACATAAAGTGCAGAATGCAGCTAACAGTCCAATAAAAATCATAGTCAGTTTATTAAAAGATAATTTAATCATAAGTGTTTTCCTCAACCATTAAAGATTTTCATTCGATACCGATTATTTTTCGGCAGTTTTAACCCCCCAAATATCATTTTTGTGTATTTTATTATAACATTTTCCGCTCTGAAAGTCAATTCAAATTATCCTCAAGCTCAGGGGTTTTTCTCATAGGCTTTTCCGCAACCAGATCTGATGGCGATTGGGTTTGATTGGGTTTAAATTGGCTTTATTTTTTGGGCCCATAACCGCATTTTCTTCATAAGCCTTTGTAAATACTTACTTTGCATCAATTTTTCCCCTTTCGCCAAATTGGCTTTGGATTGGCTTAGGATT
>CAZWME010000392.1:0-5497 GCA_964634515.1 uncultured Pirellulales bacterium
AAAACTCAGAATCTTCAATCTGCATAGATCAACCTACGCATTAACCGGATGAACCCTTTTTTTGAGCCAGTTGTAGAGGCGTCTGGCCTTTTTGGTTTTTCAAATTGACATCGGCTCCTTTCTCCACAAGCAATTCCACTATATCGTAGTAACTTAACATAACTGCAAAGTGCAACGGTGTCAGGCCGCGTATGCCCACTGCATTGACATTTGCACCTTCAGCGATAAGCAGTTTTGCTAAATTCTTACATTTATATCTGAGCGCATAATGTAGAGGAGTATGTCCGCGCAGGAAGGGCTCCGACGAACGGCCGGGATCTTCAGGTGCAGCATGAGTCTTTATATTCACATCAGCACCTTTTCTAATCAGCAACTCAGCTACTTCCTCATTAGGATGCCAGAACACAAAAAGAAGCGGTGTATAACCCTCTTTATTTTTTGCATTAACATCAGCGCCATTTGCCACAAGCACTTTCACTATATCACTATGTCCACTCCGAAGAGCAACGTGCAACGGCGTGCTGGCAGGAAAAAATAGCAACGGCGTTCCGACAGGCCAATTGCCCTTTTCATTGACGTCGGCACCTTTTCTAAGAAGAAGCTCTACCATATCTTTATGGCCTCTGGAAGTAGCCAGATGTAGCGGTGTGCGTCCCCATTTGTCTTTTGCATCGATATCAGCACCTTTGGCAATAAGAACCTTAGCCATCAGCTTGTGACCTGCAGAAGCCGCCATGTGTAAGGGTATCATACCGGATACGTCTTTTTCGTCCACATCAGCTCCGATAGCACGGAGTGCAGAGTAAAATCCATCCACTTCATCTGAGTAGCAGAACGATAGACATATGGAAAATACCAGAGGAATCGCAACAATTCCGATGAGAATAATTACAAAATGTTTCTTATTCTTTTTCATAGGCTATCTCATCAGACAACCTGTGCATCGAATTTACATAATTGGCAGAAATCTCTCATCTGGTGTTTATAGTCGCCGTAAAAGAATATCTGATGAAAGCCGGGGAAGCTCAGCACTTCCTGATTGCCGTCAAACTTAACCTTGACCGAAACGACACATCCGCCGCTCGGAGGCACATCCATATTCTCAAGCACCGCCCCGGCCGAAATCAACACCTTTGAAGGTATATCTGTTTCGGAAGTACCGTCTCCCTTGCCCGGCAACAGGTCAATACTTGTAACCCGCTGTCCTTTTAGCCAGAGCGTACGAGGCACTGCATCCCGATTTCCGTGATGGTGCATAAGGTCGAATGGCTCAGGCCCGGAGCTAAAACCATTAAGCTTTGTCGGACACGAACAATGTGCTCCAATTATCGAGTCATCGGCGGTGTCAGCCACCGGGTCCTGCTGAAATCCAGGCCTATCGAAAAGATACTGCGTTATTATATGCGAAGCAACCGCACCATAATCGGCCTCGCAGGCTGCGGGTATGCCGTCATCATTCATCCGCGACCAGGCAATGCAGGGAAGGCTCACTTTAATTTGGCCAAGGGCGCCCAGACAATCCATCGTTATAGCATCGGCCTGTTCGTCCTCGAGAATCTTACCGGCTACGTAGTAACTCTTGACGCCGTTAATTACGTCCTGTTTTGTTGCACCCGTAGTCCTGCGGGCACGGCGAAGATAATCGTTGGCCATCGCCCGGATGTCTTTACTAACTGAAGTTTGATTATAATAATCGATAAACGTGGTCGCCGGCACAACTCGCATTTTAATGCCCGTATCCGCAAGGGGCGTTTCCGACCGACTCCGCCCTTTAATTACAACACAGCGTGTTTTGCGCATCTTGGCCGCCGCACAGAGCATCTTCATTCCGTAAGCGGCCTGACTGAAATCATTTGTTGAATAAATCACACAACCGGGCGTATCGGCCAGATTGATGGTATTGGTAGTAAAGGACGTGCCCAGCGGAGAATAAATAATCGACGGAATACTGCTTTTAGCAACTTTCTGGGCACTCGGCCAGGAGTGTTTCTGGCGATCCATCATAACCAGCATCAAGCCATCAACATTTTCTCTCTCGGCTCCTGCAATCCAGCTTTCAGCCTCTGCAAGACTATAGATAGGCACGCTGCGAAGGTCAAATTGCACTCCGATTTTCTTAGCGGTACTTTTCATTTTTTTGCTGTACATTTTCATAGCTGCCTTCCCGTCATAGACGGCGCCGGGCCAGAGCATCCCGTATTCTTCCTTTCGACGTACGAATGCCGCCTTAATTTTCGGGACATACTTCGACGCCGGCCCACAGGCACGGATAGGATTCCGTGTTACCATAGGCTCTCCCGCAAACGCACTACTTCCCTGCAATAACAAAGAGCCTGCCACCAAACCGGCTGAGCCGCGTATGAATTGCCGCCGATTAAGATTATGATTACAGTTACACCTTAAAGGACATCTTCCCGAACTCATAATTACCTCCTGCAAAAACGTTTTCTTGATTAGTGTCTAAGACACACTTTACTGTGAAGGTTATGATATGCTCTGTTAAATGAAATTGCAAGAATTCAGTGCCCGCTTTTTCCATGATGTATTTCTCTTAACCGCCGCTATTACTTTACCTGCGGTTTTAACACAGGCCAGAAAACCCAATCGGCATTAACCACATACATCTTCGGTCCCATTTCACCATCATCGTCTTTAAGATTCAACCCAACACTGTATAGTAAAAAGCCTTTTTCTGTCTTTCTATAAACAAGCGGGCCGTCACTATATGGATCCATCGGTAATTTCTTCAAATAACCTGCCTCGACCAGTTCATCCAGGCCTGCCGGATATCGGCCTTTCTCCTTCTCATAGCGCATAACTGCAAGAACCGTCAACAGAGCCTCCCTGCCCAATTTCAGTCGCCATGCGATCTGACCGACTCTTTCATGTGCGGGAATTTGGATCTTCAACATAAGAGGTGTTATATTAACTTCATTCCACAGTCGGTTATCTATGGCCTCATCGCGCAACTCCCATGGCGTTTCAGTAAGTTTCTGAGCAAATAGTCCAAAATACTTATCAATGTTGGCCACTACCTCCTGCCTGCCTGGATGATTGAAGCTGACAAATCTCCACAGGTTTTCCTTCCAGTCGTCGGTCACCACATAGGGCATGCCACGCACCAGCATACGGCCGCCACCCTGTCCATCATCGGTAAACGTCCGTTGAATCTGGTCATACCAAAACACTTTTTCCGCTTCCATAGATAAAACCGGCTCTTGGGTATCGAATTGCTCGTTTAATTCTTGATAGGTGCTTTTCAAAATATCTGCCGGGACATCTATCCTGTCCAAGAGCATAAAAGCCGTACCATTGGCCATACCCTCAAGTGCAAAGCCAACTAACTGCTCAATCAACAAACCATGACCCTGTAAATGACCGCCAAATTTTGTAAGAGCAACACAGTCACTCAATGCAGTCTCAATATCTCCATTATATGCCTCATATAGAATTTGCCATCGAACAGTACGCGCCAGAGATTTGTAGGCCTGTAAAATTTCCACAGCATTAGCCACGAGGCCACTGGCAAATAAGTCACCATATAATTGGCTTTTATTTAATTCGCTCGGATTCTGATTACTCTGATATTCGTTCCAGAAGTCGGGCCGTTTGGAGCCTTCCCTGAGCGACTCAAGAGCACCCTGGTTAGATTCCAGCCAAACCGATAACGATTTCAGTTCCACATCGTTCAAGTCCGTTGGCCATTCCGCCCTGTTTTTATCCATCCATTTTGGATTTTCCACATATAATGTAGCAGCTTTTTCATAAAACGGCCTTGCATTATCTGCTTCATTCCTTTCACCCTTAACAAGCTCATTCAGCCAATCAACATAGTTAACACTTACTGTCGGCCTGCCCACAAAAAGCGGTATCAAACATATAAAAAAATACAAAATGATAATCCCCAACGCCTGAAAGCTGCGCACAACAGCCGTTCGCCATAGCGGCCTGCAGCGTTTCTTGGCCCGCCGCAATAAAATAGCCAAAAGTTTCACATCACCGAACCCGGCTATTAGCTCCTTCGCCTTTTGTTCCTTATCCTCGTCGGTCGCACAATCTTTCAGCTCATCTTCAAAATGCGCTGTAAGTTCAGCCCGCACATCCTGACGAACCTTCCGCCTATAACGCATCTTCTTAACGATTAGCTTTATGTACTCCTCGGCGCAAGCTGGTAATTTCATTCTGCTTTCTCCTATTTCAGTCACTACAATTTTGCCACCGGCCAAAAAACCGCATCGCCATCATCATTTACCCCCCACTTTTGCACATCTCCATCCTCTTCGAAAATCTTCCCACCGTCATCTTCGAAATTTCTGCCGATACTATACAGGATAAAATTGTCTCCGGCCTTTTTGTAGATAATGGATTTGTCGCTATATGGGTCCATTGGTAACTCTTTCAGATACCCGCCCTCAATTAGTGCATCCAAAGTTGCCGGATACTTCTCTTTCTCAAGCCGCCACCGTTGAATAGCTAATATAGCTATCGTCGCTTCATGCAATGCCTTGCCACAATATAACAGTTCAGAAATACGTTCCACCGCAGGGATCAGATATTCAAGCAGAGCATATCGATACTTAGGCATAGACAAATAGACATCCTCAATTGAACCGAGATTGCGTTTGTGCCTTTCATAAGGACTCATCTTAACAATCATGTCGGCCTGTTTATAAATCTGTCTGCCAAACTCTACTGTTGCATCGCGCCGAGCATGAAGCAAACACATAGATGTTAAAGTGGCATTCTTAACAAATCGTCCGCCGACCGGAACATCTTCCGTTATTTCCACGAGGTCCTCATACATATTGCCGAACATTCCTGTCTTTTGAGGAATCAGGTGGCCTCCGCCTGTACCTCCCTCTGTAAATAAACGCTGAATTGCGTCCTTAAACGCGATCCTTTCACCTTCCATGTCTATAAGCGGATAACCTTCCGGGTAAAATTGCGATAACTGATTTTGTAATCGCTTCAATTTCTCGGCCGAAAATCTTTGACTCGCAACGATAGGCAATAATTCATTATAGCCAACGCTCCTGATAGCCAGTCCTAATAACTGTTCTACTATCGTCCCTCTATTCTGCCAATGAGTACCGGCTCGGGCAATTGCAAGACAATCATCTATGCTCTGCCGTATCTGCCCCTGTTCTTCCGCAATTCTTGACCGCCAAATTCCCACCCTTGCCAATCTTCTTATTCGCTGTAAATGCAAGATAGAAATACTCCACAGAAACTCATCTTGCCCTTCACCATGGTATTGATATTCTCTGTAACAATATGATTTTGCGCTGCCTGTTTTAAATTCCTGCCAGGCAGCTTCATTATCCTCAATCCATTTTACAATCAATTTCTTTTCAAATGGTAAAAGGTAACCAAACAAACTCTTCACAACAACCGGGGGACTATCAATCCACTGGCTGATTAATCCAGCATCGATACCTTTCCTTATCTTTTTAAGCTCTTGCTGTGAATACAAACCAAACAAGGAAATTACATCTGA
>CAZWME010000393.1:0-5494 GCA_964634515.1 uncultured Pirellulales bacterium
CCCTCTCATTCTTATCGCAGGAGCGGTTAATCAGGATGTTTTGCTTCTATTGGTAATATGTGTTCTCTGGAATATTTTCATTACGGTATTCAGCTTCGGTATTAATGCCGTAATCATACCACTATGGGTGACAATACGCTACTTTCAATCCAGCCATACAGCAGAATTACGAAAAGCTATCTGGACTTCCGGATTATTTATAATCACAATCTTTAGCTTGACAGCGGTTGGCATCATGTTGATAAGCAATGACATGATATTTTATGGAATCAACGTAATATTCAGTACTGTAGTTGGCGCATCTTTCGTCCCATTAACTCACAGAGGGACAAGATTCTCCGAAACCGAGCAATATATCATCCTGTGTGCCCCTTTTCTGGTATTTCGCTTTGAGGGCAAATGGATCAAAACGTTAGTCTACGCAATGTGGTCTTTTTATAGCGCCGCATTGTTATTTTTCTATGCCCCTCTTATATATTTCGTTACATACTTTGTCTTTGGTAAGATTATTCATATCCTCGATTCAACGTTAGGAATATTTATTGCTATTAGTGCAAGTTGTACGGTTATAATAATACTTGAACGCAATGAAATGGGTAGGGTTAGTGAACGGAGAAGATCAAAAATCCATAACCTATATCACTGCCTGAAACTTCTTTCAAAACCGCTTGATTATCAAATCCGCAAAAAAATCAATACGGTTGCCGCAAGCCACACTTCAGGGATAAAAGATACTAACAACCGCATCCTGAATCTAACAATGCATGATGTATATGAAGTGGTTTCTCTCATCTTAGATGACCCCAGCCAAAACAGAACGCTTGACCATATCTCAAAATGGGTTCTAAGATGCCAAAGACAAGGCGGCTTTGGCATCTGGCCGACAAGTTCGCCAAGATTGTACTCGACATATCAGGCTATATCGATTTTGCGGGATGTTGACCTGCTTGATAAATGTAACGCTGATCTGCACATTTCATGGGTTAAGACGCTCCAACAAGCGGATGGCTGTTTCAAAGGCCCGCGGAGCGAAAGAGATGCATGGCAGGATACTTTCTACGCCGTTAAGTCCCTGAGTATGCTTGGAACATCATTTGAGCCGGATAAGGCAAACCTTTGCAAGAACTGGTGCAACAGAATTCTTACCAATGAAGGGCCGGAGCCGGACAGGCCGGACATCATTTATTTTTGTTTTGCTGCATTAACCGCTCTTGGCAAAGTTGACGAAAACATTTCAAAACTTGTCTCAGACTGGCTTTCTTCAAAGATAGAAGAACTGCTGCTGACAAATATTTCTCTCGATTACGATAATGTTCATTTTACCATCATGACATATGACCTCTTCGATGGACACCTTAACATCTCATCAGAATCCGTTAATCTCCTTACTGATAGGATTCAGACGGCCCTCAGTGCTGAATTAGCCAATATACGCATATAATATCACTCCCCAATTTTATCAATAAATTCTAAGTTGAAAAATTTTCGGGAATTCCCCTGCGCATAGCTTTCTCATTGGAGTTGAGATTATAGAGGCAAGACCCCATTGCGTCTGCCGTAACTATTATCTCGAAAGGAGTTGCTATGAGTTGGAGAAAAAAAATCACAGATAATATTTCCGATATTTTGCGATTTACCGCACACATCTTTTTTGCCTTTGATGTAATCGCACTGTCAGTATTTTTGTTTTGGTTCATTACCAGGTTTATCTGGCATTTTGCCCAGTACATCAATCATCATCTTTTTGGGAATCCATGGTTTTAACAGAAGGATGTACTTGAAATGGGTATTATACGAAGAATCAAAAAAATTGTAATTGGTCGCAATCCCTGCGACAACACAGCCGACAATTTGGGCGAGACTGGTGAAGTTCATAACCTTTCCGATCAAGATGGTTCCCTGGAAAGTGTATATTACGAAGAAACACTTAATCAACATTGCGGTTGTTTTGCCCCTCCCGGTGGCCGTTGCAGCGAATGTGGAGTTATCAGTTGCATTCGTTGTCATCAGCATTGCGGAGGCACTGAAAACTCAAGTTCCATTGGCTGCGGAAAACCACTGTGCCGTGAACATTCTCATTATATAACAGTTGCTGACGGCAGGACCATGCCATTCTGCAAACAATGTTTCAGCAAAATTACAAGGAAGCATAATCGCCAAAAAGTATGCAGATTACTTCTTGCCCCGTTTATTGAGCAGGAGGCTAATAATGAACAATAACGACATACTCAATGATATCGACAAAAAAGTTCTTCGCGGTCGTCAGTTAGGTGTATTTAGAGATCCGTTAGGTCAAAAGCTGCTTCAACTTTATGGAAATGGCATTCTTGATCCCTGGGCAATCGGGCAAATTAATAAACGGGTTGACAAGCAATTGCGTAAAGAAGCCTTTGCAAATTTACCTTTCAAGCAGCCTCAACTTAACTCGGGAGAGCTTATTTTAGGTACCGATGAAAACACCCGCAAACCGGTTAAAGCATTTATTCAGTATCTGAACGCAGGTTCTCTTTTGGTAGCCAATACAGGTTCCGGCAAAACTACCTTGGTCAGCTTTTATGCTATCCAGATTGCCAATCACGTCAAGGGTATGTGGCTTGTGGATCTAAGGAAAAAAGAATTCAGGTTGTTGATGCCGGGATTTGCACAAAGGGGGATAGACCTCGTCGTTGTCAGGAGCAGAAAATTCAAAATAAACCCTCTTCAAGTTCCATTTAAAGTTGATCCATATGAATATGCCTCAACAATAGCCGACGTACTCGTCAAAGTCTTGAACCTGCCACCACGAGCTTCTGTTCTGCTTAGCAGTACAATCATTAAGTTATATAAAAAATTTAATGTACTCAACGGCAATCCAAAGTACCCAACACTTTTTCATCTTTTTGAAGCTGTCCGCACCAACAAAACCGCCAATTCACAAGCAAGACAAGCCATACTCGACAACCTTGAAGCCATACTCCTGGCGTTTGGAACTGAAATGTTGGGCTATTACCGGGGCTGGCCGGTAAACGAACTGGCAAGGCGTCATATGGCATTTGAACTGGCAGGTCAACCTGAGGCCGGTAAAGACCTTGTGCTCAATTACCTTGTAGTAGCTGAGCTTATATCACGTGTATCAAGAGGGATATCCAATCAGGGAATGGACCTATGGATGAGTATAGATGAAGGCCAAAGGCTGTTTTCTCAGCGTCGAGAGTCAACAGGCCATGGCGGCAACTCGATAACCGATCTTGCCGGTCTGGTCAGGGGCACAGGAACAGGGCTGTTTATTTCTGTATTAACTCCTGATGACCTGTCAAACAAGATACCTGCAATTACCGCTACTAAAATTATGGGTAGATGCGGGTCTATACCGGAATACAACGCAGCAGGCCAATTCATGGGCTTAACCAAGGAGCAGATAGTCTGGTGCGCTCATAATATGGTGCCTGGAATGTTCGTCGGGCAAGTAAGTGAAGGCCCCTGGAGATATCCGTTTTTGTTCAGGGTACCCAAAATGAAGCAGTTAAAAGTTGTTGCTGACCATCAAGCGGATGAGAGTTTGAAATCACTGGATTCCTTAGATGTCGAACCGGTCGAATTTTCCAATTGGTCTGCCGTCGAACGCATTGAGGTTAAAGATACCAATAAAAATACTTCTCAATTAACCGACAGCGAATTCAGGCTTCTAAAAGCCATCGTCGATAACCCTATGTTACCGTCAAGTCATTATGTAAAACTCGCAAGGATAAGTCCAAATACACTGAGAAAACTTCGTCCAATCCTTATAGCAAAGGGCTTTATCCGTGAACACATTATGGATTCTTCTAATCGCGGACGCAGTAAAAGGATATGGGAACCGCTTGAGACCGCTAAACAGGCAATAGCAAATAGTGATAATAACCGGGGGGTATAAGATGCGAGGAGGAGCATTTCATAACAAAATTGTAGAAGAAGTCAAGGCGATTTTCGGTAATCACAACTGGCAGGCTTATACAGAATATCGCTATCGCAAAAACAGCATAACAACATACCTGGACATGCTTGCAGTCAAAGGGAATAAGGAAATAGCCTGCGAAGTTGAGACCACCGCTCGCCATGCTGTCGACAACGCAGTCAAAGCGTTATCAGCGGGTGTTGACTTATGGATCATCGTACCTTCTCGAACGCTGGTTCGTCAGATAGAACACAGACTAATCTCTTCGGGGCTTAATACAAATCATCAAGCCGTTCGGGTTTTATTGTTTTGCCAACTGGAGGCGGAACTAAATAGTTTTCAGAAAAACAATTTTTTCAAAGGATCCCAATTATGAGAATCAAATGGAGAAACATTTTCGCGTTAGCTATTTTAATTTGCCTGGTCACATTGCTACTTAGATTACCGGAAATACTGGATCGGCTGTCTTTTAGTATCGCTATTCCACATTATTTCGACGATCCTATGATTGGATTATGCTTCTTCGGCTTTATTTGCCTGACAATAATAGCCGTAGCGAAAATCCTCTCAAATAGATAGCCCGCCTTATTTTCAATTTATTTTATTTTCTCCGCACAGCCTGCAATCTCAGTGGAGTGTTTCTCATAGAGAGCAGGCAAATTTGCTGCAGCAATTAACCGGTTAGCCTGTTTAACTTTTTTTATTACCGTTTTTTCAGAAAGGAGTTTTTTGTGAACGAAGAAAGTGACATTCAGCAAGAAGAAGTCTCAGAGGCTGCATGCCGGTTGGCACAGGCCTTCCAAGAGCTAATGAAAGAATATGCGGTCGATTTCCCGGAAGAAGTGCCTGAGCAGATTGCACGCCTGTCGAATCAGATCAGTCAGGTTGAAAGGAAACAACAACAGTTTCTTCACCACTATGAATCCATTAGGCAGTTATTAGAAAACACAGTTTCCACCAATAACCTGCTGGAAAATGCCGGCAAGGCAAATCAGCTACTTGGTCAAGAGCACTATGACCAGCATATTATTGAGCCAATGGTACGTTCTTTGTTTCCGGTAATTGATATCATTGAAGATGCCTACAAATCATGGAAAGACAATCACTGTCAGACTGGCCAGGTTCAGGCTGAATTGATTGAGTCGATAAGGGTTCAACTGGAACAGTTTCTTCAGAATTACGGGATCGAAGTAATTCGGCACAGACCAAATACACAGTTTAACCGGCAATTAATGAAGCCGGTCAGCAGGGATTCGACAACCGACAAAAGGTTGGGTGGTCTTGTAGCCAAGTCACTGCAAATTGGTTTCAGGTGGAATCAACAAAGACTGCTTAGACCCGAGAGTGTGAGTATTTACAAATATGTTCAGGCAAATATTAACTCTATTGAAGACAGAAAGGAAGGTACATTATGATACCTGGTATTGATGCAGGAAATTCGCGTTTTAAGTATGCTGTGGCCGATGAGGCCGGAAACCCGAAAATTATTACTAATCTTTACGGCGAATCCTTCACACCAAGCGCTGTTTATTTTGCCCAGGATGGCTCCATAGTTATTGGCACAGAGGCATTAAACGCCGG
>CAZWME010000394.1:0-5490 GCA_964634515.1 uncultured Pirellulales bacterium
TATTCATTTTCTTAAAATAGTTATTCTTTATAAACCTTTCGATTGCTGCAACAAATATTTCAAATATAGAAACATTTATAAATTATATCCCCTATAAAACCACATGATTTCAAACTTAGAAAAAGCTCATATCATGTTCAAACTCGCAAGAAGTAAGGGTAATTGGGGTGGAAAATATGATCGATTAGAACATTTCAAAAGATTCCCAAACCTAAAACAAGCAATAAAAGAACTCTCCAAAATCGGCTGGATTATAATCAAGCAAAAACCAAACTACACAGGAATTTCACTAAACAACGAATATAAAAAAGAAATTATTAAATTTATTAATAAAGAAATGCCTTACGTGAGGGATTTCATTACCTCTTGAATTGCCCAATGATTTTTTGCAATTTATTATTCGACAAAAGACACACTGAGGTGCAGCACCTCAGTTTATAATTGCTTGCAATAAATAAAAAAGTTTAGCGACGGCCAATTGGGACTATCGCTAAACCAAAGGGTTTTAGTTTGCCATTTCAATGTTTTTGTTCTAATGCCGGTAGATTGGCTTTTGATTGCTCAAAAAGTATTGTCGCAAATTCACCTTTCTTAAAATTTTCCTCAGTAAACACACTCCAGTCACCGTAGTAAACACCGTCATAGAAAAGCATATCCTCATGCAGGAAAAGCTCGTCGCTGTTGTCATCCGGCTTACCGAGCCTGATGTAATTTTTATACGTCGTGTGAACAAATTCGTAAGGACCGAAAACCGGACCGTCACTGCCCCATTCGTCCATATCCTGGTTAGGATCTGTTCTGCCATGAAATAGTCTAATGTACAGCATAATCAAATCTCCTTTAAGTTACAGGTTCTAAGACTTTAATCGTTTCCCTGCTTCGTTTGTCAACTTCTTTATAAAACATCTTGTCACCTCTCAAAAATAGCTTAGCGATAGTCAAAACATTCTATCGCTAAGCATAAGTAAACATTAACACTCACCCACATTGATCTCCGAAGCCAGTAGATTGACCTGGATATCAGGATCAACCGGAAGCAATCGCAAATACTTTGTGAATTGAGCAAGCATAAAGCCCGCTGCAATGTTGGCACAGTAGATAGTGGTCTTGGCAGTGCAAGGGCCTACAAAAGCTTCATCAGAGTTGAATAGAGTAGTCGGATAATGCTTGCGGGACTCAAAATCGCAGGCGGTCAGCACCCGCAAAACCTCGGCACTCATCCGACCGTCACAAAACAGATTCACTCTGTCCTTCACAGCTTCCCAAATCAACCGCCGGACATCGATCCTATCCACACAGCAAAAAACAATGTTGCCAATCTCCATACTCCTGCGAAAACGCTCCGGTACCGCCTGAATCTGAGTTGCGGCGTTTATTCTCCAGCACAGCTCAAGTGTTGCATTAACCTTTGATTTTCCCATGTCTCCTTCCAGATATCCCTGGCTTGCCAGATTGCTCCACTCGACTTTGTCGTGGTCAATCAGTTGCAACCATGGAATCCCCATGGCACTAAGTTGCAGGGCAACCTGCCTGCCAATGGCACCAACACCAATAACAGTGGCTTTGCAATTTGCAATTCTTTCAGGAGGGACAATATTACGCTGGCGACTGTACCTTTCATTTGGTTGAACTTCACTCATAAGCTCATCACCTCCTCCTCATTCCATAACTCAGGCCTTTCAGCTAGTTCGTCCATAACGAACTGACGTTCTTCTGGCTCCATGCTTTCAAACTCCTCGATGAAATCGTACGGCAAAGCATAACCACTCAGGTCATGGTTGGCCGAGTTGTCTTGCTTTCTGGTTCGGCTACTTAACCATTCAGCGGCATTGACATTTGCGGTGTACTCGGTATCCCAAAGCTCCTGATTGCTCGCTCCAAAATCCTGGCTGTAATCGATTCCAACTGGAATCAATACCTGGCCACCCGGACCGACATTGAAACTCAGCTTGGCATAAGTCTTATTGTCCTGAGCTACTACAAACAGCACGGCCCATTGACAATTGCCGAATACTCTTTCGAATGTTTCTTCATCAATAATACTCGGCTCAGGTGAATCGCCCGGATGGCTATGTAGCCAAATTCTTGCGAATTGCTCCGGTTTTCTGCCAAGGTCAACCTGGTCTTCAAAAAAATTGGCGACTGACTCATCATCAAACTTGACACTGACTGCAGTAACTTCCTGCTTGACCGTAACAAACTCTTTCACAAAGAGCAGGTCATCGGGTTCAGTAATACCAAACCCACCGACTTCGTTGTCGGATTTATCCCTGCAGTAAAGCAGCTTAGCCCATGCTGTCGGACTGAATCTTAATGCAAGCATCCTGGCACGTTCAGTCTCTTCTTCAACTTGCCAGATTGATCTGCGTTTCGCCTGTTTCAGGCTGGCTCGGATTTCCGTTTTGTCTGGTTTCTGAAATTTTGCATTCTTGTTCTTCATTATTTTTCTCCATTTCTTCTTTACAGTTTGGACAAACATTTTCTTCAAGACATGAACTGCAGCACTCTGAGTTACATTCAGCGCATTCCTGCATGCAATTTGTACAGACTTGATCTTCACAGTAGGAACATTGTTGGGAACAACCTGAGCAGCATGTTTCATCGCAGCAGCGGCAGTATGTCGAGCATTCGCTACAATAATCATGTTCACAGTAGCTGCAATAATAGGTGTCGTCTCTACTCATAACATATCCGCAGTCGTAGCAGGGCTCACCGCACCAATCATCCAGCGACACATATGGACTGTCCGGGTTGTAGGTAGTCAGGATGCTTCTGGCCATCGTAAAAAAATCGCAAAGCCGTCCTTGTTCAAGGGCAGTTCTTATTGCGACACAACCATCACCTTCGCAGAGTTTATTACCACTAACATGAGGGTGAGTTACATCTTCATCTGTGGCTGCGGGATTAGGCTCAAGAGCGATTACGCAGTAGGGACTTGCCGTGTAAAGCTCGCTGAACTTCTTCAACTCCAGCTGAATTCTGAAAGGCCCGAGATAAACATCATCCAGGGTGATTGATTCTGTTATGACAGAGATGGTGCTTTCAGAATTATCAAGCTCTAAGCTGCCGAATTCCTGTTGGACCTGGCTCAATTCATCTACCAATGAAGATAGTGTGGGCAATTCTTTTTGCGGGGCGTTAGTGAGTTGTCGTATCATCGAGACAGAATGAGGTATATCGCTGAGTTGTGTACTGACGCCCTTGCAGCATCGTTCTGCGGCCGAAAACCAGCCATTCGCTAATGATGCTCCCATCTTCCTCGATTTGGCCGTAAGTTCCTGAAGCTGACCGGAAAATGTTGTCAACTGCCTCATTAACTCCAGGTAGCGACTGTGTTTTAGTCTTATCAACTCTTCCTGAATCTTATCTGCCATTCGGATCAGATTCTTTGTGTCTTCCATACCAAATTCCTTCCAATAAAAATGGGCATCTGCTCATCGCCAAGAAGAACAGATGCCCTGGTGACATTTTGAAACTGCTGAAGCCTATATTGCGGCGCCCTCAATTTTTGTTGGCGTTACGGTGATGCGGTCCCCTTCTTTGAGAACGTATTCACGAGGCACTGGCTGACGGTTGACACGAATCAGAAAGTCGTCCGGCTTGCTGCCTTGCATCTTGTCTTTGAAGAACTGCTCGACGGTTATACCTTCGGTGACATCAACATAATCTGCAAAGCCCCCTCCGTCATTATTTATGTAGAGTAATCTCATCTTAAATTCCTTTCAATATTAATTGTTTACACTCGAAATAATTTCTTTGACACAGTGACATTACCACACAGCCTTTTTTCTTGGCGGACTGCGCGCACGGCGTCTTTTGTTTGGCATAAGATTTCCTTTCAATTTGAAGTATTTAGGGATTTACTAAGGATTGGACTTGTTAAAGTGGTGGGATCGAATGATGGATGGCTGTCAGGTCTGTGGATTGTCAATAAAGACATCCGAGAGGGTAAACTCCTCGGTTATTTCGCTTCCGCACTTATTGCAGACATAGTGCATATGTATCGCTTCAATTCCAAGGAAGTCCTTGTCTTTGAATTTCCGCTCGGTATGGTCGGCGCCGCATTTTGGGCATCTGTCATCTATGACGGGCACATTCTGATTGAGAGCCTCGTTCAGCATCTTACGAAAAGCCTCTCGGTTCTCCAATTGTGTTGTCAACCTGGTTTCCGGCAGGCTATCTAAGAACTTCAATCCTGCTCGACATGCATTTCGCAGCTTCGTATTATATGTTTTGGCAGGATTATATCTGGCAATAGCATCTTTTGCCTGCTGTATCTCCTCAATATCATCAAGGTTGATCTGGTCGTCTAATTTGTAGAGCAAATCCGTTGTGTAAGAGGTTAATACCTTGCAGGCTTCCAGCAGGTCTGTTGCCGAACCAGCAATTAGGGTTGTCATCAATTCATCCGGCAGCTCTGAAATACTGTGCAGCGTAATTCGTGTTCTTATCCACTCATTGAGCGTGGTTTCCTGGATGCTCTTAATCTTCAGTCTGATACAGCCACATACAAATTCAAACTCATCAGGATTATCAGTATTATGATCTTCCGGCTCATCACCATCATCATACCACTGCCTGAAATAATCTCTGGCCATCAGCCAGGCCTGGTCGATGTTTTCAACGGCAAGCAGTTTACTCTGAGAGTATTCCTGCTCGCCGTTGTATTCAGTTGCTTGTACTTCAAATAGCTTCATGATTGATCTCCCAATTCATTTAAAATAATATCCCCCAGGGTTTATTCCAGATTCTGTTCACTGTCTTCGGCCAATTCTCTGAGCTTTATCATCTGGTTGTAGCCAAGCTCAACCGAGAACAGCCTTTCGTTTTCATCATTTTGTGCAATAAGCATAATTCACCCCGCTTTCCATTTACTAAATCATATTGTTTTGATTGACACTTGCGGGGCGTAAAGCCTGCAATACCGCCTCTACATCTTCTCTGGCCCGCTCCATGACCCGGCTCGCTCCATCCAGGGTACTTTCTCCACCCTCGATGATCTCAACTACCATAAACTTAAACAAACCGTCTCCGATACTTTTACTGTTAACTTTTGCCAGCAAGGCTTGCAGACTGCCGCAGTCTTGTTCAGGGTCAATTGGCAGCAGGTCCGCATGTGGGTACGCATCATAGATAGTCCTGGCGATATTAATTTCTTTTTTGGTCATAATCTTACTCCTTTCGCTTACAGGCTGTGTCGCAATTACAGCACAGAACAATTATTTTCTTTGCTCTCTCAGTAAAATCACAAATTTTGTTCGTTAATCACTATAACAAAGCTTTTTTCACAAACTTTAGTGAAAATATCGGCTATTTCTTTATGGTATTACGATCACCATGCTATTTATCAACTGCCAAGCTTAGCAATCAAGCCGGTAACACCAACAATACTGATCATTCTGACAATATTAAAACAGCTGGACAAAATAGAAGCCTCAGCCCTAACCCCTTCAAAGCCTCGCAACAAAAAGCCGGTGACTTTTAAGTTAT